>NZ_JBVICA010000013.1:0-222115 GCF_055573115.1 Streptomyces sp. NPDC030222 | reverse complement strand
TACTGCAGGGGGGACCCTGTGGGAGAGTAGGACGCCGCCGAACTAATTGTGAATGGGGAAGCCCCGCACCGTGAGGTGCGGGGCTTCCCTGCGTTCGGGGCCTTCTACAGTGAGCGCCATGCGCTATGACATGGTTGTCTTCGACAACGACGGGGTACTCGTCGACAGCGAGCCGATATCGAACACGATTCTCGCCGCCTTTCTCACCGAACTGGGACACCCCACCACCTACGAAGAGTCGATCCGGGACTACATGGGCTCCGCGATGCACCGGATCCACGATCTGATCCTGGAGCGCTCGGGACAACGGCTGCCCGCTGACTTCGACGAGACATTCCACGCCCGTGTCTTCGCCGCCTTCGAAAGGGAGTTGAAGGCGGTGGCGGGAGTTCCCGACCTCCTCGCCGGGCTGGTCGCGGCAGGGGTGCCGTACTGCGTCGCCTCGTCGGGGAGCCATGAGCGGATCCGCGTGGGGCACCGTACGACCGGACTCGACCGATGGTTCGACGACGGCATCGTCTTCAGCGCGGAGGACGTCGGCCGCGGGAAGCCGGCGCCGGACCTGTTCCTGCACGCCGCGGAGCGGATGGGAGTGGCTCCCGGGCGGTGCGTGGTGATCGAGGACAGCCGGCTCGGCGTCGCCGCGGCCCGGGCGGCCGGCATGGACGTGTACGGGTTCACCGCCATGACGCCCGAGGACCGACTCACGGACGCTGACGGGCACTTCGCGGACATGGGTCAGCTGCTCGAATTGCTCGCGTGATCCGGCTATCCCCGGAGTGAGGGCGGGCCTACGCTGTGCCGCCATGACCGAAGCGACCGACCGGCGGCTGCGGCACGGCAGAGCGGCGCTGGCGCTGAGTTTCTGCGCACAAGGCGTGGCCTTCGCGCTCCTGGTGACCCGCATACCCGCCGTCCAGGACCGGTACGGCATCTCCGACGGCCTGCTGCCCGCCTTCCTGGCGGCCGTACCCGTCCTGGCCGGCGCCGGGAGCATCCTCACCGAGCGGCTGGTGAGCCGGGTGCCGGCGAGCGTGGTGCTGCGCTGGTCGCAGCCCGTGGTGCTGCTGTCTCTTCTGGCGGTCGCGGCGGGTCGGGAGATGTGGCAGGCGGCGGTGTCGCTCGCCGTGTTCGGCCTCGCCGTGGGCGCGCTCGACGCGTCCATGAACATGCTCGGGGTCAGCCTTCAACGGGCCTACGGGCGGAGCATCATGCTCGGCTTCCACGCGGCGTACAGCCTCGGTGGCATCGTCGGCGCGTCGCTCGCCTGGGCCGCGGCGCACTGGCACCTGCCCCTGTTCGTGTCCTTCCTGCCGGTCGTCGCGGTCCTGGCGCCGGGCATGCTCGTGGTGGGCCGCCGGTACGTGTCGGGCAAGGAGGGCACCGGGGCGGGCTACGCCACCGGCGGTGCGGCGTCCGGACGGGTGGGATTCCGGCTGCTGCTGCCGTTCTGCGTGGTGATGACGTTCGCGTACATCGGGGATTCGACGGTGTCGAACTGGGGCGCGAAGTACGTCCAGGACGTGGTCGGGAGCTCGGAGCAGACGGCGACGCTGCCGTACAACGTGTACATGGTGACCACGCTGCTGGGCCGCTCGCTCGGGGATCTCGGGGTGCGGCGGTTCGGGGCGGCGGCGGTCGTGCGGGGCGGGGCCGTGCTGGGGGCGGCCGGATTCGGGATCGTGGCGGCGGCGCAGGAGGCCGGGACGGCGCTGCTCGGCTTCACGCTGCTTGGGCTGGGCTTGTGCGTCCTGGTCCCGCAGACCTTCGCCGCAGCGGGGCGGCGGGTGTTCGAGGAGCACGGTCCCGGTGCGGCGGACACGGCGATCGCCCGGCTGAACGTCTTCAACTACGCCGGGTTCCTGATCGGCTCGCCGCTCGTGGGTGCCCTCGGAGACACCTGGAGCTACCGGGGCGCGATGCTGGTGCCGATGCTGCTCGTCCTGGCGACGCTGTTGTACGCCGGATCATTCGGCCCAGGAGGTGCCCGATACGGTGGCGGGCATGAGCGGCCGCGCACTCTTGATGTGGGACGAAGCAGTAACGGGGTATGACTTCGGGCCGAGCCACCCGATGGATCCGGTCAGGCTCGCGCTGACCATGGGTCTGGTGCGGGCGTACGGACTCGACCGGGTCGTCGACGTGGTGGCCGCCAGGCCGGCCGGGGACTCGACGCTGCGGCTCGTCCACCGTGAGGATTACGTGGCCGCAGTGCGCGCCGCCTCCGCCGATCCTGACTCGGCCGACGAGGCGTACGGTCTCGGGACGATGGACGATCCGGCGTTCGCCGGGATGCACGAGGCGTCGGCACTGATCGCGGGACAGTCGGTCGCGGCCGCCGAGGCGGTGTGGCGCGGCACCGCGGAGCATGCGGTGAACTTCGCCGGCGGGCTGCATCACGCGATGCCGGGCGGCGCGGCCGGCTTCTGCATCTACAACGACGCGTCTCTGGCCATCGCGCGGCTGTTGGAGCTGGGCGCCGAGCGGGTCGCCTACGTGGACGTGGACGTGCATCACG
Organism: Streptomyces sp. NPDC030222; assembly: GCF_055573115.1. Lineage (NCBI taxonomy): Bacteria > Bacillati > Actinomycetota > Actinomycetes > Kitasatosporales > Streptomycetaceae > Streptomyces > Streptomyces sp. NPDC030222. The sequence goes on along the minus strand of NZ_JBVICA010000013.1, from coordinate 219,597 downwards.
GGGACGGTGTGCAGGCGGCGTTCTGGGACGATCCGCGGGTCCTGACGATCTCCCTGCACGAGCATCCGCGGATGCTGTTCCCCGGGACGGGCTGGCCGGAGGAGACGGGCGGCCTGCGAGCCGAGGGTTCCGCGGTCAATCTCGCGCTGCCGCCCGGCACCGGGGACGCGGGCTGGCTGCGGGCGTTCCACGCCGTGGTGCCGGAGCTGCTCGCCGGCTTCCGGCCGCAGGTGCTGGTCACCCAGCACGGTGCCGACACCCATTTCGAGGACCCGCTGGCCCATCTGACGGTGTCGCTGGACGCCCAGCGGGCGGTCCAGCAGGCGTGCCACGCGCTCGCCCACGAGCATGTGGACGGCGGGCGCTGGGTGGCGCTGGGAGGCGGCGGTTACGCGGTCGTCGACGTCGTACCGCGGTCCTGGACGCATCTGGTCGGGATCGCGGCGCACGCCCCGGTCGATCCGGAGTCCGTGGTCCCGGAGTCGTGGCGGAGCGAGGTGTACGCGCGGACGCGGCAGTTGGGGCCGGGGCGGATGACGGACGGGCGGACGGTGTCGTGGCGGGAGTGGGAGGCCGGCTACGACCCGGCCGACCGGCTCGACCAGGCGGTCCTCGCGACGCGGCGGGCGGTCTTCCCGCTGCGCGGGCTCCTCGCCTAGGGGCAATGCCGCTGACTTTGCGGGCTTCCAGGGCATGCCGATCGGAGCATCGTTACAGGTCAGCAAATCGCGAACCCTGTTAGGTCAGCGGCATTGCCCCTAGGGGGTGTCCGCCCGGCGGGATGGCGGGCAGCTCGGCCGTTAGGCCAAGTGTGGGGTGTTCGCCGGGAATCGGGGCCGGCTCCGGCGGGTTGCGGGAGCATCGGCAGGGTGTTGAGCACCGGAGCATTGCGTGCGCATCTGCTGGCTGCCCGGCTGGCGGGGCCGGTGGCGACGGCGCGAGAGGACAGCCTGCGCAGCTACCGGCTCTTCGCGGTGCGCGACCCGCGGGTGACGCTCGGGCTCGACCCGGAGCGGGGCTGGGGCGAGCAGGACCTGCTCCGGCTGATGGCCGACAAATGCGGGGTGTCCGCCGATCCGGACCATGTCTCCGGGCCGGACGTGATCGACCCGGAGCGGACCCTTGCGGGGCTGGACGCGCTGGCCGAGCGGTTGCGGTCGGTGGCGGCGAGAAGGGAGCCGGTGCTCTTCGGCACCGGGCATCCGCACCGGCTGCTGGGCTTCTACGCCGGGCTGGCAGACGCCTTGTCGGCGGCCGGCTGTCTTGTTCTCACCCCCGCGCAGGGGCGATGTGTCGACATAACGACGCGGTTCGGGGTACGTACCTTCCACCTGGACTACGTACGGGGCGTCGCGCTGGTGCGCGAACCCGGGGTGCTGGGGCCCGGCAGTGTGACCGGCGCGCACACCCATTCCCCGCTGCCGGTTCGTGCCGTTCTGGAGGCTGTGGCGGAGTCCGGCGGGCCGCTTCCGGCTCTGGTCGTCGGGGACCACGGATGGGTCTGCGGGGCAGGTCAGCTGGGTATCGAGGCAGTCGGTCTGGCGGACACGGACGATCCCGCGCTGTTCGTGGGGGAGGCGGAGGGCCGGGTGTCGGTCGCCGTTCCGCTTGATGACGGCGTGCGGCCCGCGTACTACCGGCCGCTGACACGCTATGTACTCAATCGAGCGTGTCTGTCACAGTAGCGGCCCTTGGCGGCTCCTCTTCCCCACTCGCACCACCCGCCCCTAGTCTGGTGAGTGAGCGCGCAACGACGAAGAGTTACCGGAGGGGAAGCCGGTGCCCGGCGTGCGCGGAAGGTTCAGGTGGGTCATGGCTGCTGCTGGCGAGAGGCCTCTCAACGAGGTCAAGTTCCTGACCGTGGCGGAGGTCGCCTCGGTGATGCGAGTGTCGAAGATGACCGTGTACCGGCTGGTGCACAGCGGTCATCTGCCGGCGATCCGGGTGGGGAGGTCCTTCCGGGTGCCGGAGCAGGCGGTTCACGAGTACCTCCGGGAATCTTTTGTGGGGGTGGAATCAGCCTGACGTGTCCCTCGGATTACCTCCCTCACGCGGTGGCGGGTAGGCTAGGCCGACGTAGGTCGTGTGGGCCCAGACGCCCCGCACCGAGTGAGAAGAAGTGAGCGAGGGTAGTCGTGGGCTCTGTTATCAAGAAGCGGCGCAAGCGGATGGCCAAGAAGAAGCACCGCAAGCTGCTCAAGCGCACCCGCGTTCAGCGTCGCAACAAGAAGTAAGCGACGCTGTTTCGGGATCGGACCGCAGCCCTTCCGCCTTTCCGGCGGGAGGGCTGCGGTGCTTTTCCGTGTCGTCCTGTCCCGCTCGGCCGTGGTTTGCCAAAACCTTGCGCCACTCGGGCAGCACGCGGTCATCACAGCGCAACGTCAACCCGCTACGGTGGCGCGGAGGGCACCTCGGAGAGGACCGAAGGAAGGCGCTGATCTTGGGCAGGACCGTGCTCGTCACCGGGGTGGCCCGGCAGCTCGGCAGCCGTTTCGTACGGCGGATCCAACGCGAACCGGACGTGGACCGGGTCATCGCGGTCGATGCGGTCGCGCCCGACCACCATCTCGGTGGCGCCGAGTTCGTACGGGCCGATATCCGGCAGCCGGCCATAGCGAGGGTGCTGGCCGAGTACGCGGTCGACACGGTGGTCCATATGGACGTCACCGGAACGCCGCTGGGCTCCGGGGGCCGCTCGTCGGTCAAGGAGACCAATGTCATCGGCACCATGCAGCTGCTGGGCGCGTGCCAGAAGTCTCCGGCTGTGAAGCGGCTGGTGGTGAAGTCCAGCACCAGTGTGTACGGGTCGGCGCCCCGGGACCCCGCGGTGTTCACCGAGACCACCCCGCCGAAGTCGCTGCCCAGTGGGGGCTTCGCCAAGGACGCTGTCGAGGTGGAGGGCTATGTGCGGGGCTTCGCGCGCCGCCGGCCCGATGTGGCCGTGTGCGTGCTGCGTTTCGCGAACATCCTCGGCCCGTGCGCCGACTCGCCGCTCGCCGACTACTTCTCCCTTCCCGTCATGCCGACCGTGTTCGGCTATGACCCGCGCCTGCAGTTCGTCCACGAGGACGACGTGATCGACGTACTGCGGATCGCGGCGAACGAGCCGCGGCGCGCCACCCTCAACAGCGGCACCTTCAACATCGCCGGGGACGGGGTGCTGTTGCTCTCGCAGTGCTCGCGCCGGCTCGGACGGCCGACGGTGCCGGTGCTGCTGCCGGCCGTCACCTGGGTCGGCACGACGCTGCGCACGGTCGGGTTCACGGACTTCTCGCCGGAGCAGATCCGTCTCCTGACCCACGGCCGGGTGGTGAGCACCGTCCAGATGCGCGAGACGCTGGGCTTCGAACCGAAGTACACGACCGCGGAGGCCTTCGCGGACTTCGCGCGCAGCCGGGCGCCGGGCCTGCTGCCCCCCGAGACCCTCGCCCGAACCGTGGACCGGCTCTCCACCCTCGTGAGCAAGGAGCGCAACTGACATGGCCGACGCCAAGGTCATTCCCTTCGGTGACGAACCGAGGACGAGGAGGGCGGCGCCGAGACCCAAGGGCAAGGACGGGGCGATGAAGCGGCCGTCGGGCCGCAGCACGGCGCCGCTCGCGCCGGTGCCGGAACAGGCCGCCACACGGGAGGAGGAGACCTCCGGGGGCGCCCCGGACCCGGACGGTGCGCTCCCGGTGACGCCCGCAGAGGCCGCCGAGGCCGGTGCCGAGGGCAAGTGGGACCGGCGTATCGCGGGTGGTCTGGCGTTCCTGCGCCGCCGTATCACCGGTGAGTACGAGGTCGACGACTTCGGCTACGACAAGGAGCTGACGGACCAGGTCCTGATGTCCCTGCTGAGGCCGCTCTTCGACAAGTATTTCCGGGTCGAGGTCAAGGGCATCGAGAACATCCCGTCGGAGGGCGGGGCGCTCGTCGTCGCGAACCATTCGGGGACGCTGCCGCTCGACGGCCTGATGATGCAGGTCGCGGTGCACGACCACCATCCGGCGGGTCGGCATCTGCGGCTGCTCGCGGCGGACCTGGTGTTCGTGCTGCCGGTGGTGAACGAGCTGGCGCGGAAGGCGGGGCACACCCTCGCGTGCGCGGAGGACGCCGAGCGTCTCCTCCAGCGGGGCGAGGTGGTCGGCGTGATGCCGGAAGGCTTCAAGGGCATCGGGAAGCCGTTCAGCGAGCGGTACAAGCTGCAGCGGTTCGGGCGTGGCGGGTTCGTGTCGACGGCGCTGCGGGCGGGGACTCCGATCGTGCCGTGCTCGATCGTCGGGGCCGAGGAGATCTATCCCATGATCGGCAACGCGAAGATGCTCGCACGCGTGCTGGGATTCCCGTACTTCCCACTGACGCCGACGTTCCCGTGGCTGGGTCCGCTGGGTGCGGTGCCGCTGCCGACGAAGTGGACGATCCAGTTCGGTGAGCCGATCCCGACGGACGGGTATCCGCCGGAGGCGGCGGAGGACCCGATGCTGATGTTCAACCTCACGGACCAGGTCCGTGAGCAGATCCAGCACACCCTCTACAAGCTGCTCGTGCAGCGGCGGTCGGTGTTCTTCTGACGAAGTGACACCGACCGCCGGGGTGGGTCAGCCCGCGTCCTGGCCGTCGATACCGATGCCTGGCAGCAGGCCGGGCAGGATCGGGGGCAGGGTGACGTCCGTGTCGGGGGTCCCACTGCCGCCGGTGCCGGGCTGGCTGGGGCTGGTACCGGTCGTGGGCGGTTCGAGCAGACCGCCGGTGCTGCCGCCCAGCAGGCCGTCCTGCGCCGGTGCGGTGGAGCCGGATCCGGTGGTCGGCTGGGGCGTGGTGCGGGTGCCGTCGGCCGTGCCCGACGAGGCGGGCGCCGAGGGAAGCTGCCCCTCCGGGACCGAGGAGCCGGTCGCCGAGCCGCCGGGGCGGGCGTCCTCGGACTGCCGGCCCGGCTCGGGGGCGGCCGGCAGCAGCGACTGGAGCGGCGCGACCTCTTCGTCTATGGCGTCGAAGACCGAGCTCACCTCATTGCTGACGTCGGTCAGCTGAGGGGGCAGCTGCTGTCGGAGTCTGCTCCACCCGTCGCGGTGCGACTGGGTGAACGAGGACAGGGCCTGGATGGGGCCCAGGGAACCGTCCCGCTCGTACACCTCGTGGAGCAGCCGGTGGCCCTCGGTCGCGTCGTGCCGCATGCCGGTCAGGGCACGCCGGATCTCGCCGAGCGTCTCGTGGTCCAGTTCGGCGGCCCGGCCGCGTTCCATCAGTCGGCGGGCTTCGCTGAACCGGGTGGAGGCCTGGTCCAGATAGACGAGGCCGCGGTCGGCGTCGCCGTCCGTGATACCGAGCTTGATGTCCTCCATGCCCCGCTTGAGTCCGTACAGCGAGTCACCGGGGAGGGCGTCGGAGCTGGCAGCGGCGACCCCCCCGAACGCCCCCGCGGCCACACCGACGGTGAGGCCGCCCGCCGCGATGCCCTTGGACCAGCGGGAGCGGGGTCGCATCTTCCGGAGCGAGGCCGCCCGATGGGCGCCACGGCCGGTCCGCTGCTCGGGCAGGGGAGGGTCTGCCGTCGCACCGCTCCCGGCGAACATCGCCTCCATGGCGGCTACCAGCTGGGCACGCTGCACCACTTTGACCTCTGGGTCCATTTCCGGTGACGGCAGGGTGCCGAGACCATGGGCAAGGGTCAACATCCGGTCGCGCTCGGTCCGTTCGTCGGGACCACCGGGCTGTTCGGCCGCCGGGTCCTGGAGTGTCCGGTCCTCCAGGGCCTGGGCGAAGGCGTTCGCCCGCCGGTGCGGCGACACATGTGCGATCACTGGCGGCACCTCCTCTCGTCATGACGGTCGACTCCCCAAGGGGTCCGAAAGGTTGCCCGCCTTGAGCACATCCACACGAACGAGTGATTGGCTGCGGGCGTGGCGTGACCACAGGGAGCCTGCATCCCGCTCAACGAGCGGTGAGGCGCTTGGGTTACGGACGAAGGATGATCCGACCACAGCGTCATGAAAGGGTCACCAGCAGTGAGTAGAAAGGGAGTTGGGCCGTTCGGGGCAGCGGCCGCCGGTCAGCGGGCGTCGTCGGGCAGCAGCCGGGCCAGGGTGCGGACGGCCCGGTACTGGAGGGTCTTGATGGCGCCTTCGTTCTTGCCCATCACGCGGGCGGTCTCGGCGACCGAGAGGCCTTGGAGGAAGCGCAGTGTGACGCATTCCTGCTGCTGGGGGTTGAGCTTGCGGACGGCCTCCAGCAGGGCCGCGTTGGAGAGGGATTCGAGGACGGACTCCTCGGGGCTGCGCTCGACCTCGTTGGCGTCGAGCATTTCGCCCGTGGTCACTTCGAGCCGGAACCTGCTCGACTTGAAGTGGTCGGCGACCAGGTTGCGGGCGATGGTGACCAGCCAGGCGCCGAAGTCCCGGCCCTGCCAGGTGAAGGTGGAGATCCGGCGCAGGGCCCGCAGAAAGGTCTCGCTGGTCAGGTCCTCCGCGGTCGCCTTGCCGCCGACCCGGTAGTAGATGTACCGGTACACGGTGTCGCTGTACTGGTCGTACAGCCGGCCGAAGGCCTCGGCCTCGCCTGCCTGGGCGCGTTCGACCAGGTCCATCATCCGCGCGCTGTCGCTGTCCGCGCTGGGGCGGCGTGCCGTGGTCCCTGCGGCGCGCGCGGGGGTGCCCGAGGCGGTACGGGTGCCCGCCCGTCTCCCTACGGCCGCTCCGCCCTCGGCCAGGGCGTAGCACGGGCCGACCGGTCCGCTGGTGGCGGTGACCGGCACGGCGAAGGCGGGGACGGCGTACGCGGTGGGGACGAAGCCGCGCAAGTGGCCGAGGACCGTTGCGCGCAGCGTAGCCAGGCCCGAGGCGTCAACCCCGACGTGTGGGTACACGGGACTCCCAGAGGCAGAGCTTCCATCACGTGCAGTGCGGGACCGTTCACTCGTCGTGGCGACGTGTGGGTTCCCTTGTGCGTCTGAGGAGAATAACGCTTCGTGCAGGGACTGCTACACCGAGTTGCTCAAATCATCGATTCCGTCGCTTCTGTTACGTCTGGGCGGCGGATCAAGTAGCACTTTGTGAGCATTTGCTGATCGGGCGAGAACGTCATCTGCCTGATTGCGGAATGGGTTGTGCCCGCGAGGGATGCTGCGGGACCGCCGGGGGCCGGGGGCGGGCAGGCGGGAGCGCCTGCCCGGACGCATCCCGTGAAGCGGTGTCACGGGGCCCATTGGGGGCCGAGGGGCAGGTGGGACGGTCAGCGGCGACGGCGGTGCAGGGCGACCGCGGCGGCCGTGCCGCCCGCGATGGCGCCCACGCCGGCCGCAGCCGGGATGCCGACCTTGGCGGCCTTGCGGCCGGTGCGGTAGTCGCGCAGCCGCCAGTCGAGGGCGCGGGCGTGTTTGCGCAGTTTGGTGTCGGGATTGATCGCATACGGATGCCCGACGAGCGAGAGCATCGGAATGTCGTTCGCCGAATCGCTGTAGGCGGCGCAGCGCGAGAGGTCCAGGCCCTCGGCGGCGGCCAGGGCGCGCACCGCCTCGGCCTTGGCGGGGCCGTGCAGCGGTTCGCCCACCAGTTTGCCGGTGTACACGCCGTCGACGGACTCGGCGACGGTGCCCAGGGCGCCGGTCAGGCCGAGCCTGCGGGCGATGATCGTGGCCGTCTCGACGGGTGCCGCGGTGACCAGCCAGACCTTCTGGCCCGCGTCGAGGTGGGCCTGCGCCAGGGCGCGCGTGCCCGGCCAGATGCGGTCCGCCATGTACTCGTCGTAGATCTCCTCGCCGATGGACGTCAGCTCGGAGACCCGGTGGCCCTTGACGATCGACAGCGCGCTGTCACGGGCGTCGGCGATGTGCTCGGGGTCCTCGACGCCCGCCAGCCGGAACCAGGCCTGTTGCCAGGCGAACCGGACGAGTTCGCGGCGCTGGAAGAACTTGCGCTTGTACAGTCCGCGTCCGAAGTGGAAGATCGCGGCGCCCTGCATCACGGTGTTGTCGAGGTCGAAGAACGCGGCCGCGCGGTCGTCCCCGATGACGGGGAAGGCCTGTTCCTCGGGCTCGGCCGGTGCCGGTTCCCCCGCCGGTGCGAGCTCCTGCGACGTCTTGCGCGCTGCCTCGGCCGACGCCTCGCCCGCCAGCACGCTGCGTGCGGTTGCGGGGCGCCTACGAGGGGTGAGCCATCCCAATGCGGCCATGTCGTGAGCATAGCCAGTCTGTTCGGGCCTTCCGGCCCTGCCGGGGTGCGAAGGTGTGAACTCTCCGCGACCTGTGTGTTAAACGACCCGTTGGAGGGCGCCCGGACGGCCGACGGCGCGGCGGAGAATGGGGACATGAGTCCATTGCTGCGTCGCGGGAACAAGAAGCCGGCCGAGCGCCTGGTGACCCTGGTGGGGAAGCCGGGCTGTCATCTGTGCGACGACGCCCGGGTGGTGATCGAGAAGGTCTGCGCGGAGACCGGTGCCTCCTGGGAGGAGAAGGACATCGCCCAGGACGAGGCGCTGCACCGTGCCTACTGGGAGCAGATCCCGGTGGTGCTGGTGGACGGGGAGCAGCACACGTTCTGGCGGGTGGACGAGAACCGGCTGCGCCGGGCCCTCGGGGCGTGATCGCCGGGCGGACGGCCGTGCCGTGGTGCTCCGCGGGTGCTCGGGGACGTACCGGGGGCGCGGGTGTGAGCGGGGTGAGCGGCCATGCGCCCTTCGTGTTCCCGGCGCCGCCCCCTTCGGGCTTCCGACGCCCGGGGCTCCCGGAGAGTTCCCGGCGGCCGCGATCGGCGTGCGTGAGCCCGGTCACTTTGGACGGACAAACCGGACACCATCTTTGTGCACGTGTTCACAAAGACATAGCCTGCTGTCGACGGGGCGGCCATGGGTACGACGGCCGCCCGGAGCCTCGCTCATCCCGCAGGAGCACCGTGGCAACTGGCCGAACTCACCGACCGGCGACCCGTAGCCGAGGAATCCCCGAGGCCACCGTCGCCCGGCTTCCGCTGTATCTGCGTGCGCTGACCGCGCTCTCCGAGCGCTCGGTCCCCACGGTGTCGTCCGAGGAGCTCGCCGCCGCCGCAGGGGTCAACTCCGCCAAGCTCCGCAAGGACTTTTCCTACCTCGGCTCGTACGGTACGCGCGGCGTCGGTTACGACGTCGAGTACCTCGTGTACCAGATCTCCCGTGAGCTGGGGCTCACCCAGGACTGGCCGGTCGTGATCGTCGGCATCGGCAACCTCGGCGCCGCCCTCGCCAACTACGGAGGGTTCGCCTCCCGTGGCTTCCGGGTCGCCGCGCTGATCGACGCCGACCCCGCGATGGCGGGCAAGCCCGTCGCCGGCATGCCGGTCCAGCACACCGACGACCTCGAGAAGATCATCACCGAGAACGGCGTGTCGATCGGCGTCATCGCGACCCCCGCCGGGGCCGCCCAGCAGGTGTGCGAGCGGCTGGTGGCCGCCGGTGTCACCTCCATCCTGAACTTCGCGCCGACCGTGCTCTCCGTGCCGGACGGCGTCGACGTGCGCAAGGTGGACCTGTCCATCGAGCTGCAGATCCTGGCGTTCCACGAGCAGCGCAAGGCAGGCGACGAGTCCGGGGCCGACGCGACCCCGGTGCCTTCGTCGGCCGCGGCCCCCGACATGGGCGGTGCCGCCATCCGCACCGCCGCGCCGTCCGAGCGCAAAGGGCCGGACGGGGATGTTCCCGCGGTGATGCCGGCATGAGCCTCCTCGTGGTCGGCCTCAGCCACCGCAGCGCCCCGGTCAGCGTCCTGGAGCGGGCCTCGCTCGCCCCGGACGCGCGGGTGAAGCTGCTGCACGACGCCCTCGCCGCCGAGCCCGCGGCCGAGGCCACCGTGCTCTCCACCTGCAACCGCATCGAGCTCTACGCCGACGTGGACAAGTTCCACGCCGGTGTCGCGGAGCTGTCCACCCTGCTCGCGCAGCACAGCGGCGTGGGGCTGGAGGAGCTCACCCCCTATCTGTACGTGCACTACGAGGACCGTGCGGTCCACCACCTGTTCTCGGTCGCGTGCGGGCTCGACTCGATGGTCGTGGGCGAGGGCCAGATCCTCGGTCAGATCAAGGACGCGCTGGCCGTGGGACAGGAGCAGCACACCGCGGGACGGCTGCTGAACGATCTGTTCCAGCAGGCCCTGCGGGTCGGCAAGCGCGCCCACAGCGAGACCGGCATCGACCGGGCCGGCCAGTCCCTGGTCACCTTCGGCCTGGAGCAGCTCGCCGTCGACCGGCCGGTCGCGGAATGGGCTGCGGGCAAGCGGGCGCTGGTGATCGGCGCCGGCTCGATGTCCTCGCTCGCCGCGGCCACCCTGGCCCGTGCCGGAGTCGCCGAGATCGTCGTCGCCAACCGCACGCCGGAGCGTGCGGAGCGGCTCGTGCAGATCCTCAGCGAGCCCGGCGGCACCGGCGTCGCCGCCCGGGCCGTGGGCATGGACGACGTCGACGGCGAACTGACACGAGTCGACGTCGTGGTGTCCTGCACCGGCGCGACCGGCCTGGTGCTGACGGCGGAGGCCACCGCCGCCGCCGTGCCGGGTGCGTCCGAGGCGCTGGCCACCGCGGAGCGGGCCGCCGCGCAGACGTTCGCGGACGAGTCCGCCGCCGGTGGGCCGGAGCAGCGGATCGCGGCCGACGCCGAGGTCATCGCACGGCTCGCCACGCTGGAGCGGGTGCCCGAGAACCCGGCACCGGCCGCAGCGGAGGACGGCTGCCCGGTCGGGCTCGACGACCTCGCCGCGTCCGGCGTGGCCGCCGACGACATGGGCCTGCACGGCGCCTGGATGGAGAACGCCGCCGCCGACCGCCGGGGCGCCGTACGGCGTGCCGCCCCGGTGCGTGACACCGGACCGGTCCGGCTGGCGCTCCTCGACCTCGCCATGCCGCGCGACATCGACGCGGCCGTCCACCGCATCCCGGGCGTACGGCTGGTCGACATCGAATCCCTCGCCGAGGCGTCCGCCGACGCGCCGATGGCCGCCGACGTCGACCAGGTGCGGACGATCGTGTCCGACGAGGTCTCCGCCTTCGGCGCGGCCCAGCGCGCCGCGCACATCACCCCGACCGTCGTCGCACTGCGCGCCATGGCTGCCGACGTCGTCGCCGGGGAGATCGCGCGGCTCGACGGCCGGCTGCCCGACCTGGACGAGAAGCAGCGCGCCGAGGTCACCCAGACCGTGCGCCGCGTCGTCGACAAGCTCCTGCACGCGCCCACCGTGCGGATCAAGCAGCTCGCAAGCGAGCCCGGCGGCGCCGGGTACGCCGATGCGCTGAGGACTCTCTTCGACCTCGACCCCGAGACGGTCGCCGCCGTCAGCCGGGCCGATCTGAACGAGGCCGACATCAAGAACCGAGGGCGGTCATGACCGAGAAGGCATTGAGGCTGGGGACGAGGCGCAGCCAGCTCGCCATGTCCCAGTCGGGGCAGGTGGCGGAGGCGGTGAGCCGGGTCACCGGCCGCCCCGTCGAGCTGGTGGAGATCACCACGTACGGGGACACCTCCCGTGAACACCTTGCGCAGATCGGCGGCACCGGTGTGTTCGTCGCGGCGCTGCGCGAGGCGCTGCTCGCCGGCGAGGTGGACTTCGCGGTTCATTCGCTGAAGGACCTGCCGACGGCGCAGCCGGACGGCCTGGTGCTCGCGGCGATACCGCGGCGCGAGGACCCGCGCGACGTGCTGGTCGCGCGTGACGGGCTGTCGCTCGCCGAGCTGCCCGAGGGTGCCAGGATCGGCACCGGTTCGCCGCGCCGCATGGCGCAGCTCAACGCGTTCGCGCGCGACCACGGCCTGCGGATCGAGACCGTGCCGATCCGCGGCAACATCGACACCCGGGTCGGATACGTCCACAAGGGTGAACTGGACGCGGTCGTGCTGGCCGCGGCCGGCCTCAGCCGGATAGGCAGGCTGGGCGAGGTGACCGATTTCCTCCCGGTCGACGTCGTCCTGCCCGCCCCGGGCCAGGGGGCCCTGGCCGTGGAGTGCACCACCACGGCCACGGAACTCGTGGCCGCGCTCGCCGGACTCGACGACCCGCACACCCGGGCCGCCGTGACCGCCGAGCGGTCCCTGCTCGCCGCCCTGGAGGCCGGCTGCAGTGCACCTGTGGGTGCGCTGGCCGACCTGCTGGGCGACGGACAGGTTGTCAACGAAATGCGCCTGCGCGGTGTCGTCGGAACCACCGACGGATCCACGCTGGTGCAGCTGTCCACCACCGGTCCCGTGCCCTCGTCCGACGACGAGGCCGTGGCACTCGGGCGCGAACTCGCGGCCGAGATGCTCGCCAAGGGTGCGGCCGGTCTTATGGGGGAGCGAGCACTTTGAGCCCCACCACCGCATCTTCGGTCCACTCCGCACATGGGCAGGTCACTTTCCTCGGTGCCGGCCCCGGGGATCCGGGTCTGCTGACGCTGCGCGCCGTGGAGGCGCTCGGCAACGCGGACGTCCTGATCGCCGAGCCGCATGTGCTCGACGTCGTACGTGTGCACGCCCGGGCGGGCGTCACCGTGCTCGAGCAGGGCGCGACACAGCTGACGGTTGTTGACGAGACGTCAAAAACCGTCGGAGCGCCCGCATCGAGGGACGCGTCCAATCTTGTCATGGAGGCCGCGCGCTCCGGCAGGCGGGTCGTCCGTGCGGTGTCCGGCGACCCGGGACTGGACGGGAACGCGGGCGAGGAGATGCTCGCCTGCGCCTCCGAGGGCATTCCGTTCGAGGTCGTGCCCGGTGTCGCGGCCGCGGTCGGTGTGCCCGCGTACGCGGGTGTGCCGCTGCGCGACGCGATGGGCACGGACGTGCGGTTCATCGACGCCCGTACCGCCGACGCGCGGTGCTGGAACGAGGTCGGGGCGAGCGACGGCACGGTCGTGGTGTCGACCGCGCTGGACGCGGTGGCCGCGGCCGCGAGCGAGCTGGTCTCGGCCGGCCGCAAGCCGGACACCCCGATGACCGTCACCGTCGCCGGTACGACGACCCGCCAGCGCACCTGGACGGCCACGCTCGGCACCATCGCCCAGGTCCTGAAGCAGGCGAAGGTGCTGCCCTCGCCCGAGGGCCACCAGCCGGTGATAGCCGTGGTCGGGGAGCGCAGTGCCGCGGCGCAGCGCGACCAGCTCGCGTGGTTCGAGTCCAAGCCGCTGTTCGGCTGGAAGGTGCTCGTGCCGCGCACCAAGGAGCAGGCCGCCTCGCTCTCCGACCAGCTCCGCTCGTACGGCGCCGTGCCGCACGAGGTGCCGACGATCGCCGTCGAGCCGCCGCGTACCCCGCAGCAGATGGAGCGCGCGGTCAAGGGCCTGGTCACCGGCCGGTACGAGTGGATCGCGTTCACGTCAGTCAACGCCGTCAAGGCGGTGCGGGAGAAGTTCGAGGAGTACGGTCTCGACGCCCGTGCCTTCGCCGGTATCAAGGTCGCCGCGGTCGGCGAGCAGACCGCGAAGGCGCTGGTCGAGTTCGGGGTGAAGCCGGACCTGGTGCCGTCGGGCGAGCAGTCCGCCGCCGGTCTGCTGGACGACTGGCCGCCGTACGACCCGGTGTTCGACCCGATCGACCGGGTGTTCCTGCCGCGCGCGGACATCGCCACCGAGACGCTGGTGGCCGGGCTGATCGAGCTGGGCTGGGAGGTCGACGACGTCACGGCGTACCGCACCGTGCGCGCCTCGCCGCCGCCTGCCGAGACCCGCGAGGCGATCAAGGGCGGTGGATTCGACGCCGTGCTGTTCACCTCGTCCTCGACGGTGCGGAACCTCGTCGGCATCGCGGGCAAGCCGCACAACGTGACGGTGATCGCCTGTATCGGCCCCGCCACGGCGAAGACCGCCGAGGAGCACGGGCTGCGGGTCGACGTGATGGCGCCCGAGCCGTCGGTGCACAAGTTGGCCGAGGCACTCGCCGAGTTCGGCGCGCGGCGCCGGGCGGCGGCGCTGGAGGCGGGCGACCCGGTCACCCGGCCGAGCGAGCGCCGGCCGGGTGCGCGGAGGCGCCGCACGACCTGAGGCGGGCGGTGGAGCCTGATGGGCGGGACGTGACGGGCGGAACACAACCGGCCGGACCGTGGCCATCAGTTGCGTGACTGCCCGCCCCGGAGTGTGCCGGAGGGGGTACGGGAGCTTCCCGTGCCCCTCCGCCCGTGTCCGGCCGTCCTCCGGCAAGGTGTCGGCAAAGGCACCCCCGGCGGCGGCGTAGCGTTGGCGTATGACTGTGTACGGATCCTTTCCCGGCGCGCGGCCCCGGCGGCTGCGGGTCAACCCGGCGATGCGGCGCATGGTCGCCGAGACGCGGCTCCACCCGGCCGATCTGATCCTGCCTGCGTTCGTGAAGGAGGGCGCCGCCGAGCCGGTGCCGATCTCCTCCATGCCGGGCGTCGTCCAGCACTCCCTGGACACGCTGCGCAAGGCGGCGGTGGACGCGGTGTCGGCGGGCGTCTCCGGGATCATGCTGTTCGGTGTCCCGCTCGACGAGAAGAAGGACGGGGCGGGGACCGCGGGCACCGACCCCGACGGAATCCTGCAGGTCGCGATCCGTGCGGTGAAGGACGAGGTCGGTGACGAACTGGTCGTCATGTCCGACCTGTGTCTGGACGAGTACACCGACCACGGTCACTGTGGTGTGCTGGACGCCGACGGCCGTGTCGACAACGACGCGACGCTGGAGCGGTACGCCGAGATGGCCCAGGTCCAGGCCGACGCCGGTGTCGATGTCGTCGGCCCGTCCGGGATGATGGACGGTCAGATCGGGGTCATCCGGGACGCGCTGGACACCATCGGCAGGGAGGACGTCTCGGTCCTCGCCTACACCGCGAAGTACTCCTCGGCGTTCTACGGACCGTTCCGTGAGGCCGTGGCCTCGTCGCTGAAGGGCGACCGCAAGACCTACCAGCAGGACCCGGCCAACGTCCGAGAGTCGCTGCGGGAGCTGGCGCTCGACCTCGCCGAGGGTGCGGACATGGTCATGGTCAAGCCGGCGCTGCCGTACCTGGACGTCCTGGCGCGCGTCGCGGCCGAGGCCGACGTGCCCGTCGCCGCGTACCAGATCTCCGGGGAGTACTCGATGGTCGAGGCGGCCGCGGAGAAGGGCTGGGTCGACCGCGACGCAGCGATCATGGAGACGCTCACCGGCATCAAGCGGGCCGGGGCGAGCATGATCCTCACGTACTGGGCGACGGAGGCGGCGCGGAAGCTCGCGCGCTGAGCCGGCGCCGGTCGTGGCGAGGCCCCGCCGTCCACCCCCGGGACGGCGGGGTCTCGTCGTGCGGGGATCAGAGACGCTCCGGCGTCCGGATGCCCAGCAGGGCCATTCCCTGGTGCAGGGTGCGGGCGGTGAGGTCGCACAGGAAGAGACGGTTCTCGGCGACCTCGACCGGCGGCTCCGGCTTGATGACCGGGCACTTGTCGTAGAACGTCGTGTAGAGCGACGCCAGCTGGTACAGGTAGGCGGCCAGCCGGTGCGGCTCGTACGACGCGGCGGCCTCGGCCACGACCTCGCCGAACTGGTCCAGGTGCAGGGCGAGGGCACGCTCCGCGGGGACGAGTTCGAGCTCGGGGTGGACCGCCGGGCTGCGGTCGCCCGCCTTGCCGAAGATCGACCGGATACGCGCGTACGCGTACTGGAGGTACACCGACGTGTCGCCGTTCAGCGACACCATCTGGTCCAGGTCGAACTTGTAGTCCCGGGACGCCGACGTGGACAGGTCCGCGTACTTCACCGCGCCGATGCCCACCTGGGCTGCGCGCTCGGCGATCTCGTCCTCCGTGAGGTCCCTGGCCTTCTCGCGGACCACCGCGGCGGCCCGGTCGATCGCCTCGTCCAGCAGGTCGACCAGCCGGACCGTCTCACCCTCACGCGTCTTGAACGGCTTGCCGTCCTTGCCGAGGACGGTGCCGAACGCGAGCTGGACGGCCTTGACGTCCTCGTTCAGCCAGCCGGCCCGCCGCGCGGTCTCGAAGACCATCTTGAAGTGCAGCGACTGCCGGGCGTCCACGACGTAGAGCAGGCTGGTCGCCTTCAGGTCCTGCACGCGGTCGCGGATCGCGGAGAGGTCGGTCGCCGCGTAGCCGAAGCCGCCGTCGGACTTCTGGACGATGAGGGGGACGGGGTTGCCGTCGGGGCCCTTGACGTCGTCGAAGAAGACGCACAGCGCGCCGTTGGAGCGCACGGCGACGCCGGACTCCTCCAGCAGTCGGCAGGTCTCCGTGAGCATGTCGTTGTAGCCGGACTCGCCGACGACGTCCTCGTCACGGATGTCCATGTCGAGCTTGTCGAAGACCGAGTAGAAGTAGATCTTCGACTCGTCGACGAACTTCTGCCAGAGCGCCAGGGTCTCCTCGTCGCCCGCCTGCAGGTCGACCACCCGGCGGCGCGCCCGGTCCTTGAACGCGTCGTCGGAGTCGAACAGCGCCCGCGAGGCCTTGTAGAGGCGGTTCAGGTTCGACATGGCCTCCTCGCCGGAGACCGCGCCCTCGTCCTTGTGGTCCAGCTCGTGCGGGTGCTCGATCAGGTACTGGATGAGCATGCCGAACTGGGTGCCCCAGTCGCCGATGTGGTGCCGGCGGACCACCTTCTCGCCGGTGAACTCCAGGATCCCGACCATCGAGGCACCGATCACCGCGGACCGCAGGTGGCCGACGTGCATCTCCTTGGCCACGTTGGGCTGCGCGTAGTCGATCACGGTGGTGCCCGCGCCCTCGGCGTACGGGACGCCCAGGCGGTCGTCGGCGTGCCGCGCCGCGAGCGTCCGCAGGATCGCCTCGTCCGCCACGGTGATGTTGAGGAAGCCGGGGCCGGACACCTCGATGTCCTTGATCAGTTCGCTGCCCGGGAGGGACTCGACGACCTTGGCCGCCAGCTCACGCGGGTTCCCCTTGAGCTTCTTGGCCAGCGCCAGGATGCCGTTGGCCTGGAAGTCGGCCCGGTCGCTTCGTCGCAGCAGCGGGTCCGCGGAACCGGCCTCCGGCAGGGCTGCCGAGAGGGCGTCCGCGAGGCGCTGCTGGACGAGAGCTGCGAGGGAAGGGACCGAGGCCATGAGGTGCCGTTCCTGTCGATGGGTGCTTGGTGCGTACGGTTGTCAAGTATTCCATGGCGGGCCTTGCCGGTTCCCCGGAGAATTCCCGGAACACCCCCCGGAGGGACCCCGGAGGACGGCCCTGCGGAGGGCTCGGGGAAGTGCCGGGGCCACGCAACCGCGGAGGGGTCCCTTCCGTCTGGGACAATGGCGATTGCCGGCTTACGAGAAAGAAGGACGTGCCGATCGTGGCTCAGAGCGCTCAGAGCACCGAGACCGACTGGGTCTCCCGTTTCGCGGACGAGGTCATCGCCGAGTCGGAGCGTCGTGCGCCTGGCAAACCCGTCGTCGTCGCGTCCGGCCTGTCGCCCTCCGGCCCCATCCACCTGGGCAACCTCCGCGAGGTCATGACCCCGCACCTGGTGGCCGACGAGATCCGCCGCCGGGGGTACGAGGTCCGGCACCTGATCTCCTGGGACGACTACGACCGCTACCGCAAGGTGCCGGCCGGTGTCCCCGGCACGGACGCGTCCTGGGCCGAGCACATCGGCAAGCCGCTGACCTCCGTCCCGGCCCCGGCCGGCTCGGCGTACCCGAACTGGGCCGAGCACTTCAAGGCGGCCATGGTCGAGGCGCTGGCCGAGCTCGGCGTGCAGTACGACGGCATCAGCCAGACCGAGCAGTACACCTCCGGTGTGTACCGCGAGCAGATCCTGCACGCCATGAAGCACCGTGCGGACATCGACGCCATCCTCGACCAGTACCGCACCAAGCAGAAGGCCCAGGCGAAGAAGCAGCAGCAGAAGCCCGTCGACGAGGCCGAACTGGAGGCCGAGGAGGGCTCCGGCGCCGCGACCGAGGACGACGGCAGCGGCGGTGCGGGCGGCTACTACCCGTACAAGCCGTACTGCGGCAACTGCAACAAGGACCTCACCACGGTCACCTCGTACGACGACGAGACGACCGAGCTGTCCTACCGCTGCACCGCCTGCGACTTCTCCGAGACCGTCCGGCTGACCGAGTTCAACCGCGGCAAGCTGGTCTGGAAGGTCGACTGGCCGATGCGCTGGGCGTACGAAGGCGTGATCTTCGAGCCCTCAGGTGTCGACCACTCCTCGCCCGGCTCCTCCTTCCAGGTCGGCGGCCAGATCGTCGGCATCTTCGACGGCAAGCAGCCGATCGGCCCCATGTACGCCTTCGTCGGCATCAGCGGCATGGCCAAGATGTCCTCGTCGAAGGGCGGCGTGCCCACCCCGGGCGACGCGCTGAAGATCATGGAGCCGCAGCTGCTGCGCTGGCTGTACGCCCGCCGCAGGCCGAACCAGTCGTTCAAGATCGCCTTCGACCAGGAGATCCAGCGGCTCTACGACGAGTGGGACTCCCTGGAGCGCAAGGTCGCCGACGGCAGCGTGCTGCCCGCCGACGCCGCAGCGCACTCCCGGGCCACCCGCACCGCCGACGGCGAACTGCGGCGCACCCCGCGCCCGCTGCCGTACCGCACGCTCGCCTCGGTCGTGGACATCTCGGCCGGCCATGACGAGCAGACCCTGCGGATCCTCAGCGAGCTCGACCCCGAGAACCCGCTCACCTCGCTCGACGAGGCCAGGCCGCGCCTCGACCGCGCCGAGAACTGGATCACCACCCAGGTCCCGGCCGAACAGCGCACCCTGGTGCGCGAGGAGCCGGACACCGAGCTCCTCGCCTCGCTCGACGACACCGCCCGCGAGTCGCTGCGGCTGCTCCAGGAGGGCCTGGACACCCACTGGTCGCTGGACGGGCTCACCACGCTCGTCTACGGCGTGCCCAAGGTGATGGCCGGTCTGGAGCCCGACGCCAAGCCCACGCCCGAGCTGAAGGTCGCCCAGCGTTCCTTCTTCGCGCTGCTCTACCGGCTGCTCGTCAGCCGTGAGACCGGACCGCGCCTCCCCACCCTGCTCCTCGCCGTCGGCGCGGACCGGGTGCGCAAGCTGCTCGGTTCGTAACCGGCCGCCGGACGCGGAGGGCCGTCACCGGATGTTCCCGGTGACGGCCCTCGTCGTTGCCGGCGGCGGGTGCGCGGCGGTCTGCGTCCGTGGCCTTGTGCGTCAGGCCCTACGCGATGTGGTCCTCCAGCAGCTCGTTGTTGAACTGGGCCGTGAACCGCTCCATGTACTGGTTCAGCTCGCGGGACGGGAGGCGCAGCCCGTAAGCGGCCTCGACGTTCGAGGCGAAGGCGCCGGGCGTCGGCATGCCCTCACCCTCTATCGACTGCCGGAACACCTGGTACAGGTTCTCGTCCGAGGGCAGCGCCTCTTGCACGCCCTCCCCCAGTGGCCGCGTGCCGCCCGCCCCGTTCGGCACCTGGAACTGCGGCTCCGGTGCCTGCGCCTGGGCCGGTGCCTGTCCTGGCTCCGCCGTGCGCGGCTGAGGCACCGGCTCGGGTTCCGCGGTGCGCGGCTGCGGCACCTGGATCTGCTGCGGCTGCTGGTCGTACCGGGTCTGCTGCTCCGGCCCCGGGGCGTACCCGGGCGGCTCGTAGTTCGGGTCGTAGTTCGGGTCGTAGTCGCCCTGATAGCGCCCGTACTGCTCTGCGGCGAACCACTGGCTCGGGCCTTCCGCAGCGGCCGCGACCGGCGTCTGCGCGTGGGTGGCCCTGGTGGGCTCCAGCGCCGGTGCCGCAGGCTGCGCGGGCAGGAGTTGCGGCTCGATCCCTGCCGCCGCGAGGCCGGCCGGCGCGGTCTCCGCCAGCGGCACGCCGTACCGGGCGAGGCGCAGCGGCATCAGTGCCTCGACCGGGGCCTTCCGCCGCCAGGCGCGTCCGTACCGGGCCTGCAGCCTGGCCTGATAGATCAGCCGGTCCTGCTCCAGCTTGATCACCTGGTCGTACGACCGCAGCTCCCACAACTTCATCCGCCGCCACAGCCGGAACGTCGGCACGGGCGCCAGCAGCCAGCGGGTCAGTCGCACGCCCTCCATGTGCTTGTCGGCCGTGATGTCCGCGATCCGGCCCACGGCGTGCCGTGCGGCCTCGACGGCGACGACGAACAGCACCGGGATCACCGCGTGCATGCCGACGCCGAGGGGGTCGGGCCAGGCGGCTGCGCCGTTGAACGCGATGGTCGCGGCCGTCAGCAGCCATGCGGTCTGGCGCAGCAGCGGGAACGGTATGCGGATCCAGGTCAGCAGCAGGTCCAGTGCGAGGAGCACGCAGATGCCCGCGTCGATGCCGATCGGGAAGACGAGGGAGAAGGCGCCGAAGCCCTTCTTCTCGGCGAGTTCGCGCACGGCAGCGTACGAACCCGCGAAACCGATGCCGGCGATGATCACGGCACCGGCGACGACGACACCGATGAGTATGCGGTGTGTGCGTGTCAGCTGCATCGCGGCCACCCGCGATCCCCTCCCGTACTCGAATCCGGCGGCACACAGACTGGCACATGCCCGCGGAGCCCGCCCTCAGGGGGGAGGGCCGGGTTCCGCGGATCCGTGCGGAAGGCGGTGGAACGCGGTCACGTGAACGCGCCGGGTGACCGCGGTCATGGGAACGCGCCGGTGGAACCGGTCACTTGTTGGCGGCGGAGACCGCTGCCAGGGCGTCCTTGACGGCCTTCTTCGCGTCGTCGAGCATCTCGTCGTGCTCGGGCGCCGCGGCACCCTGGTAGCCGGCGCCGTTGTAGTCGAGGGTGATGACGACGTTCTCCGTCTTCACCACGATCACTTCGTACTTGAAGTTGGTGTCGGTCTTGCGGAGGTCGAAGGTGATCAGGCTGGCCTGGTCGCCCAGGCCGGACAGCTTCTCGTCCTTGACGTTCTTGGCGCCCTGCGTCTGCTTCGTGGCCGCCACCTGACGGTCGAAGGCCTCCTTGGCGCGCTCGTCGGCGCTGCCGAGGCTCTTGGCGGACTCCAGGCGCTTGAAGGAGACGTCCAGCCAGCGGTACTGGGAACCCTTGACGCCGTTGTCGTCCAGACCGTTCCAGGAGCAGCTGCCCTGGGTGCTGATCTCAGAGGACTTCCCGGCCGTGCCCGTGGCGTCCTTCGCCTCCGGGACGATGTCGTCGATCGTCTTCCCGGTGATCGCCTTGCAGGCGTCCGGCAGCTTCGCGTACTTCGCGGGCTCCAGCGGCTTGTCCGCCGACGGCTTGGCGGCGGACGGGGCGGCGGCGGCCGGGGACCCCTGGCCCTTCGCGGCTCCGGCGTCACCGCCGCCGTCGGAGTCGGACGAGCAGCCGGCGACGAGAAGCATGGCCGGAACGGCTGCGCAGGCGAGTATGCGGGTGAGTCGCGTGGCTGATCGGTGCATGTTTCCTTCGCTCATTCGTCGTCGGTCGTTCTCGCCGCTCGTCCGTACGTCGAGGCGCGTCGCCCGTCGGTACGCCGTCCGGTCCGCCCGCCACGGTACGCCGACGACGTCGCGGTCCGGAGTGATCGCTGTACGACGCAACTGCACGGGCGGGGGTGTCGGGGAGGGGGTCAGTCGTTGAACTGCTCGGCCAGTCCGTCGGCCAGGGCCTGGGCTTTTTCCTGTAGTTCCTTGCTGTCGGGGACCACGGTCACGACGGCGGGCTGCTCGGTGTACTGGATGGTCACGATGACGTTCGATGTGCGGAACACCACGCTGACGGTGCGGCTCTGCGCGGTGGAACCGGCCCGGCCCAGGACGTCGTTCAGGAACGCGGAATCGCCAAGATTGTCGAGAATGCGCGGTTTGAGGTCGTCGGGGGAGGCATTCGGGGACGGCGAACCGGGGGCAGGGGAGGAGGGGGTGGCGCCCGCCGCGGCGGTTCCCGTGGCCGGGCCTCCGGAGGCCTTGCCGGTGTTCCTGGCGGCGGCCCCGTCCGCGGCTCCGCCCGCCACCCCGCCGGTCGCCTTGCCGGGCGCCGCGGGTCCGGCCGGGGCGGGGAGTCCGGCGGCCGTGACCTGCTTCGCGTAGAGCGCGCGGGCGCGGTCGTCGTCGCTCACGGCGGGGTCGTAGGAGACCACGCGCTCGAAGTCGACGACGAGGCGGTGGGTGCTGTCCGGGGACTCCGACTTCCAGCGGCAGCCGACACGGCGGTCGGTGTCGTAGGTGAGCGCCGCGGTCCCGGCGTAGACCGTGGCGCGCTGCTCCTGCGGCAGGTCGGCCGGGACCGGCAGCATGTCCTTCAGGATCTCCCGGTCGACACTGCCGCAGGGCTCGCGAAGAGTGCGGTACTTGCCGGGCGGAGCCTCGGCCGGCTTGCTCGCGCCGATCTTCGGGTCCGCGGCGGAGGTGTCGTCCCCGGACGCGGCCGTGCAGCCGGTGACCAGTACGGCGAGCAGTGCGACACCGGATGCGTAGGCCTTGCGCTGCAAGGTTCCGGGCCCCCTTCGGACGGAAAAACGTTTGCCGCCGGGAGGCGGTCGCTGGAGACAATGTGTATCGCACGCACTGGTGCGGCCGCCGGTCTCCCGTCGCTTTTGCTGCCACTTGTCGCCAGTTTTGCGTTTTCAGTCTCATCGGGGGAATCGAGGAAGTGTGTCGTACATAGAGGTGCCCGGGGCGAAGGTTCCGATCCGGATGTGGACGGATCCCGCGACGGTCGAGGACGTCGCGATGCAGCAGCTGCGGAACGTGGCGACCCTCCCGTGGATCAAGGGCCTGGCAGTGATGCCCGACGTCCACTTCGGCAAGGGCGCCACGGTCGGCTCGGTGATCGCCATGCGCGGCGCGGTCTGCCCGGCGGCGGTCGGCGTGGACATCGGCTGCGGGATGTCGGCGGTCAGGACGTCGCTGACCGCGAACGACCTCCCCGGCGATCTGTCCCGTCTCCGCTCCAAGATCGAACAGACCATCCCGGTGGGCCGAGGCATGCACGACACCCCGGTCGACCCCAGTGGCCTGCACGGCTTTCCGACCGGTGGCTGGGACGACTTCTGGAGCCGCTTCGACGGCATCGCGGAAGCGGTCAGGTTCCGCCAGGACCGCGCGACGAAGCAGATGGGAACCCTCGGGAGCGGGAACCACTTCGTGGAGTTCTGCCTCGACGAGAACGGCTCCGTGTGGCTGATGCTCCACTCCGGCTCCCGGAACATCGGCAAGGAACTGGCCGACTACCACATCGGCGTCGCACAGAAGCTCCCCCACAACCAGAACCTCGTCGACCGCGACCTGGCAGTGTTCGTCGCGGACACCCCGCAGATGCAGGCGTACCGCAACGACCTCTTCTGGGCGCAGGAGTACGCGAAGTACAACCGGGCGATCATGATGACGCTCTTCCAGAACGTCGTCCGCCGGGAGTTCAAGAAGGCCAAGGTGACCTTCGACCCGGTGATCTCCTGCCACCACAACTACGTGGCGGAGGAGCGGTACGAGGGCATGGACCTGCTCGTCACCCGCAAGGGCGCGATCCGTGCGGGCAGCGGCGACTACGGCATCATCCCGGGCTCGATGGGAACCGGTTCCTACATCGTGCGCGGTCTCGGCAACGAGCTGGCCTTCAACTCCGCGTCCCACGGTGCCGGCCGCCGCATGAGCCGCAACGCGGCGCGGCGCCGCTTCTCGACGCGGGACCTGGAGGAGCAGACCCGCGGCGTCGAGTGCCGCAAGGACTCGGGCGTCGTGGACGAGATCCCCGGCGCGTACAAGCCGATCGAGAAGGTCATGGACCAGCAGCGCGACCTGGTCGAGGTCGTGGCGAAGCTGAAGCAGGTCATCTGTGTGAAGGGCTGAGGTCCAGCACATCACGTGATCGACGGGCCCCGGACTGCCGTCCGGCTTCGTGCGCAAAAGGAGAGCCGTAGGCCGGCGGCCTGGAGATCGAGGTGAAGACGACTCGGAACCGGCCGACGCTTCCCGCACGCCGACCCTCGGGCGGACCGCCTGAGGGTCGGCGTGCGGACAACTCGTGTCAGGTGGCGGAGGCAGTGGGCGCGAACCGTTCAACGCCGACTGGGTTCCGGGCCTCGTCTGCTTTGCCCGGCGAGGTCCACGACAACGAAATCACCTCCAGGTGATCGACGGGTTCCTGTACCCGGTGCGGACCCGGGTGCAGTGGCGCGACCTGCCCGAGCGGTTCGTGTCGCGGAAGACCGTCCACGAACACCACCGGTTGTGGTCGGCGAACGGCACAGGGGAGCGACATGCGCTGATCCCACTGCTCCGCCGGGCGGACGACCGGGCGCCAACGCCGACCCCGGCGCACAGCCGGAGCAACGGCCGGATGATCCTCGGGGAAACGTTCTATACCCCTGCAGCGCTGTCGGGGGCGGCGTCGTGGACGATCAGGGCGATCTGGACACGGTTGGTGACTTCGAGCTTGGCCAGGATGCTTGACACGTGTGCCTTGACGGTGGGGACGCTCATGAACAGCCGGGCGGCGATCTCCGCGTTCGTCCGCCCCTGACCGACCGCACGTGCGACGTCGTACTCGCGTGCGGCCAGACGCTCCAGTCGGGCCCGGGCCCGGGCCCGGGCGTCGGTGGCGGGCTCGGCCGGCGGGGTCCTGATCTGCGCGATCAGCTGCTGGGTGACTGCCGGGGACAGGACGGGGTCTCCGGCTGCGACACGGCGCACGGCGCCGACGATGTCGTTCGGCGGGGTGTCCTTGAGGAGGAAACCGGCGGCGCCGGCCCGCAGGGCGCGCAGGACGTAGTCGTCCGGGTTGAAGGTGGTCAGGACGATGACGGCCGGGGCGGTGGGGAGCGCGCGCAGGGCCTGGGTCGCGGCCAGGCCGTCGCGGACCGGCATGCGGATGTCGAGGAGGGCCACATCGGGGGCGTGTTCGGCGGTGAGGGCGACGGCCTCGTCGCCGTCAGCCGCTTCCGCGACGACGTCGATGTCCTCCACGCCGGCGAACATCACGCGCAGGCCCATGCGTACCAGTGGGTCGTCGTCGGCGAGCAGGAGTCGGATCACGCGGGCCACGGTATCCATGCCTGGAGGAGGAAGTCACCGGCACTGGGTCCGTGCCGCAGTTCGCCGCCTGCCAGCGCCGCGCGCTCGGCCAGGCCGATGAGGCCTCGGCCGGATCCCGGGACGGCACCGTCTGGCGTGCCGGGCGACGCCGGGCCTCCGGGGGAAGCTGCCGAGCCCGAAGGCCCGGACGGTACGGCGGGGTTGCGGACGATGATGTCCAGACCGGCGCCCCGTCCTCCGCTCACCTCGACGTAGACGGGGGCGCCCGGTGCGTGCTTGCGGGCATTGGTCAGGCCCTCCTGCACGATGCGGTAGACGGTGCGGCCCGCGAGCGCCGGGGCAGTGGCCGGCTCCTCGACGTCGACGTCCAGGCGGAGCCGCATGCCGGCGGCACGGGACTCGTCGGCGAGCCTGCCGAGGTCGGCCAGGGAGGGCTGCGGTGCCTCGGGGAGCGCTTCGCCGGAGGTCTCGTGGTGGGCCCCGGGAGCAGCCCGCGGTGCCGGGGCCGCGGACGGCGGGAGGGAGGGGTAGCGGTCGCCGGGAGTGCGCAGGAGTCCGATGACGGTACGAAGGTCCTCAAGGGCCTGGTGGGCGCTCTCCCGGATGACCCCCGCCGCACGCCCCACGTCGGTGGGATCGGGGGAGGAGTTGAGCTCCAGGGCACCGGCGTGCACGCTCAGCAGCGAGAGCCGGTGGGCCAAGACGTCGTGCATCTCGCGTGCGATGTCCTCACGGGCCCGTTGCTGCGCTTCCAGGGTCCGCCGGGTGGCTTCCTGATCGGCCCGCCGGGCGCGCTCGGTGAGGGCGGCCTCCCGCTTCCGGCGCGAGCGGACGAACCGGCCCCAGCCCACCGACAGGGCGACCAACGTCCAGGCGATGAGCAGGGTACCCAGGACCGCCGGGTCCAGGACGCTCGTACCGCGCCACGCCTGGGCCACGGCGACGGGAACCGCCGCGGCCGCCGCGAGCCAGGCCGTGACACGCACGGGGCGCAGTGCCGCGGCGGTGAACAGTGCGACCATCGCGGAGACCGTGACCGCCGGGGACAACAGCCCGAGTACGAGCGTGAGGACGGCGACGGCGACGGGAAACCGGCGCCGCCACCACAGGGCGCACGCCGCCCCGGCGGAGACGACCGAGCCGGCGTCCACGAAGACGAACCAGGGCTCGTACAGCGCGACGACTTTCACGACGGACAGCGACGGCGTGCCCGGGACACGAGGGAACATCAGCAGCGGATTGGCCGCGGTTCCGGCGAGCGCCACGGACAGGCAGACGGCGAACACCACGACGGTGACGTCGACGAAGCGCCGACGGGAGGCAGGGGGAGGGTGCACGGGGCGGAGCCTACGCGACACAAACCACGTAAAACCCTCGTCTCGACCTTCGTCAGGAAACCCCCTACCTTGGTCGGCCCGCCACCGGGTCCGGGCACCGCCCAAGGTCACCGACGCGCTCGACCAACTTCCGATGCGTGACGGGCGCGGCGGTTCCTAGCGTCGGGTCCATGAACACCGAACAGAGGCCCACACCCCTCATCACTCCCTGTGCCGCCGTCGGCACCACTGTCGCGGCACTGCCCGCAACGGCCGTACGGAAAGCGGGGCACGGCCGGTGAACCGCATCGCCAACGCCGCGGACCCGGCGGGCCCCGCACTGCGAGCCATCGGGCTCGGCCGGCGCTATCGGCGCGGATGGGCTCTGCGTGACTGCACCTTCCAGATCCCGGCCGGCCGGGTGTGCGCCCTCGTGGGTCCGAACGGGGCGGGGAAGAGCACCCTGCTCTCCCTGGCCGCCGACCTGCTGACCCCCACCGAGGGATCGATCCACGTCTTCGGCAGGTCCCCACAGGATTCCGGCGCCCGGGCCACGACCGCCCTGCTCAGTCAGGACAAAGCGCTCCTCCGCGGCTTCCGTGTTGCGGAGATCCTCCGGATGGGCCGCGAGATGAACCCGACCTGGGACCAGGCCGTCGCCGAACGCGTCGTCGCGGGCGGCGACATACCCCACCACGCCCGCGTCGGCTCACTCTCCGGGGGCCAGCACACCCGGGTGGCCTTGGCGCTCGCCTTCGGCAAACGCCCGCGCCTGCTGATGCTGGACGAGCCGATGGCCGACCTCGATCCGCTGGTACGGCGTGAGATGTCCGAACTCCTCCTGTCGGAGGCGGCCACGCACGGAACCACCGTCCTGCTGTCCTCGCACGTCGTCTCGGAACTCGAAGACGCCTGCGACTTCCTCCTTCTTGTCGGCTCCGGGCGCATCCGGCTGGCCGGTGACGTCGACGACCTCCGCGCCGCACACCGCCACGGTGCCGACGGCTCCGTCCCCTCCCTGGAACAGCTGATCATGACGTACCTGCGCGACCCCCTCCTGCCCGCGGTGGCCACACCGGCCGCCCGCCCCGAGCGCGTCGGGGGTGCGGCATGATCGGCGTACGAGGCGTCACCTGGCTGGTCTGGCGCCAGCACCGCGCCGCGCTGTGGGCCTTGCTCGCCCTGACCGTGCTCGTCGGCGGGTACCTCGCGTTCGGGGGGTACGCGTCGGCGGAGGCCGCCCGGGCGCTGGACGGGTGCGCCGGGCAGGCCGGGGCGCCGCAGTGCTCCCAGACCCTGATCGACTACCAGCAGGAGCACCAGTACCCGCTGCGCCTGCCACTCCAGTTGCTCCTGCTCCTCCCGCTGCTGCTCGGGGTGTTCCTCGGCGCACCGCTGTTCGCGCAGGAACTGGAGTCGGGCACCCTGCGCACCGCGCTGTCGCAGTCGGTGTCACGCGCCCGCCTGCTCCGGGCGAAGCTGGCCGTGCCCGTGACGCTGACCCTGGCCGCGGCAGGCGTGATCACCGCGTGTGCCACGTGGTGGTGGCATACGGTCGCCGGTGCGGTCGGCAGCAATTTCCCGTGGTACATGCCGATACCGTTCGATGCCGTCGGGCCCGCGCCCGTCGCCAAGGCGCTGCTGGTGCTGATGATCGGCGTCACGCTGAGCCTGTTGTTGCGGCGCACCGTCGTCGCCATGGCGGCCACCGGGGCGGTCGGCGGTTCCGCCTTGTTCGCCCTGGAGCAGGTCCGCGGCGGCCTGTGGCCGACGGTGACGGCGCAGCGGTCGGGCCTGGGCGTGGATGCGGCACCCGGCGACGCCTGGCTGTTCGACGACGGGCTGGTCGTGGCCGCCGGCCGACGCGTACCGCAGTCCGGCGAGTGCTTTGCTGCGGACAACTACAAGCAGTGCCTGGCAGGAAAGGGGGTCACCGGGCACTGGGCGGAGTTCCACCCGTCGAGTCACTTCTGGCCCCTCCAGTGGGCCGAGACGGGCCTGTGCCTGGCCGCGGCTGCGGCGCTGGCCGGCCTCTGCTTCTGGTGGACCCGGCACCGCCTCACCTGAAAGGTCCGTCGTCATCGACCCGCGGCTGGGCGCGCGATCCCCGGCCGACGCGGAGGACGGTCACCGCTCCCGGACGGCACCGCGAAGTACTGACCTGGAGATCCCGATGTTGCGAGCCTCGGCTGTCTCGGCCCACTGGGACGGTCGGGGCACGACCCCCTTCGCAGGGCGACGCTGAAACCGCGTAATGCGGTCACGGGCTTCGCCGTCAGAGCTCCCGGTGGACCTTCGTGTTGGAGGCCTGGGCGCGGGGGCGGAGGACCAGGAGGTCGACGTTGACGTGGGAGGGGCGGGTGACGGCCCAGGTGATGGTGTCGGCGACGTCGTCGGCGGTGAGGGGTTCCGCGACGCCGGCGTAGACCGTGGCGGCCTTCTCGGCGTCGCCGCGGAAGCGCGTGGTGGCGAACTCCTCCGTCTTCACCATGCCGGGGGCGATCTCGATGACGCGGACGGGGGTGCCGACGATCTCCAGGCGGAGGGTCTCGGCGAGGACGTGGGCGCCGTGCTTGGCGGCGACGTAGCCGCCGCCGCCTTCGTAGGTGGCGAGGCCGGCGGTGGAGGACAGGACCACGACCGTGCCGTCGCCGCTCGCGGTGAGGGCGGGCAGCAGGGCCTGGGTGGTGTGGAGGGCGCCGATCACGTTGACCTCGTACATGCGGCGCCAGTCCTCGGGGTCGCTGGTGGCGACCGGGTCGGCGCCGAGGGCTCCGCCGGCGTTGTTGACGAGGACGTCGACGGAGGGCAGCTCGGCGAGCGAGGCGGCGAAGGCGTCGACGGCGGCGCGGTCGGTGACGTCGAGGACGTGGGCGGTCGCCCGGTGGCCGGCCTCGGTCAGTTCGGCGGCGAGGGCCTCGATGCGGTCCTTGCGGCGGGCGGTGAGGACGACGTGGTAGCCGGCGGCCGCGAGGTGCCGGGCCGTGGCGGCCCCGATTCCGCTGCTCGCTCCGGTGACGACTGCGGTGCGGGAGGCGGCGGCGGTCATCTGGTACTCCTCGTGCCCTGTGATCGACGGTTGGCGCCAGGATAGGCGGTACGGGTACCGGCGGCCGTGGGGGCGTCGGCGGCCGCCGGCTCGTCAGCGGCAGGCCGTGGGGACGCCGGCGACTGTCGGGACGTCAGCGCCGTGGGGGCGCACGTGATCAGGCGGTGCCGGTGGGGGACACCCGGTGACGGAACCGGCCGAGAGCATGCGGGTCGCGTGCCACAGGGCCGGCCGGCGCCGGGACGGTGGGCCGGGGTCATTCCCCGGTCCAGCGGGCGAGGGCCGCGCGCAGCGCGGCATCGTCCGGCTGGTCGGCGGCCCAGGCGACGTATCCGTCGGGGCGGATCAGGAGCGTGGTGGGCCGGTCGCCGGTCCAGTGGGCGGGGACGGTCCGTCCGGGCGCCGGGTCGTCCGGGGACACGAGGACGAAGCGGCCCTTGCGGAGGAGTTCGTAGAGGCGGCCCTCCGCCAGGTGCAGATCGGGGACGCGTCGTCCGACGAGGCGGTGGGCGCCGCGCTCGGCGGGGTAGGAGATGCCGACGCCCGAGATCATGCCCACGGCCTTGTCCGCGACGGGACGCCATGTGCTGAG
This sequence comes from Streptomyces sp. NPDC030222, assembly GCF_055573115.1. Classification (NCBI taxonomy): domain Bacteria; kingdom Bacillati; phylum Actinomycetota; class Actinomycetes; order Kitasatosporales; family Streptomycetaceae; genus Streptomyces; species Streptomyces sp. NPDC030222. The sequence continues at coordinate 189,837 of NZ_JBVICA010000013.1, read as the reverse complement.
CAGTGCGGCTGCCGACCGGGCGGCGCGCTGGAGCGGGGTGTGCGCCATGGCGAGCCGGATGAGGGCGCCACTGCTGCGGAGCACCATGGCGCCGACGGGGTGGCGTTCCGCGGCGTAGCTGTCGAGCAGCGCCTCGGGGTCGTGGGTGTCGCCGCACAGGGCGGCGGCCAGCTTCCAGGACAGGTTGGCGGCGTCCTGCATGCCGGTGTTCATGCCCTGGCCGCCGGCGGGGGAGTGCACGTGTGCGGCGTCCCCGGCGAGGAAGACGCGTCCGGTGCGGTAGGCGGGGACCTGCCGTTCGTCGCTGTGGAAGCGGGACACCCAGCGGGCGTCGTGCATGCCGTGGTCGGTGCCGAGCGCCCGTCGGGCGATGTCCCGCACCTCGTCGAGGCCGACGGGTTCGGTGTCCGGCACCTGGCGGCTGCGGTCCCAGCCCATGACGCGGAACCACCCGTCTCCGAAGGGGATGAGGACGGCGAAGCAGTCCCCGTCGCCGGTGGCGGCGAGCACGGCGCCCGGCTGCTCGGTGAGCCGGACGTCGGCGAGGACCATCGAGCGGATCACGGACGAACCGGGGAAGGGCAGCCCGAGCGCCCTGCGGACGGTGGAGCGCACTCCGTCCGTGCCCACGAGATAGCGGGCCCGGAGCGTGGCGGACCGGCCGGACCCGTCGCGCACCTCCGCGGTCACCGAGTCCGCGTCCTGGCGCAGACCGGTGAGCTCGGTGCCGTACCGGAAGTCCACACCTGTGGACAGAGCGCGGCGCTCCAACAGCCGCTCGACTTCGTACTGCGGCGTGATCAGCAGGTACGGGAAGCGGGTGCGGAGTCGCGAGAGGTCGATGGCTGCCGTACCGAACAGGCGCAGACCGGTGGTCTTCGAGCCGGTGCCGACCAGTTCGTCGGCGAGGCCGCGGGCGTCGAGCAGTTCGAGCGTGCGGGCGTGCACACCGAACGCACGGGTCAGATTGCTGGTCCCGTCGGGCCGGCGCTCGACGAGGGTGACCCGCAGTCCTGCGGCGGCCAGGTCCCCGGCGAGTGTCAGTCCGGTCGGGCCCGCGCCCACGACGAGGACGTCGGCGGCGAATGGGGTTTCGCCGTCCTCGGTGTGCCGACGGGTGGTGCTGCTGCTTGCGGACTTGCCGTTCATGGCGGCCTCCTGAGCCGACGGGCGATCGTCGTCCGATCCCGTGCCAACGCTTGTTGGTCAACGCTTGTTGGCAATGTACGGCGGGGGAATCTGGCGTGTCAACACCCGTTGGCCTACAGTTGTTGACCATGACGACCGATGCCTCGGCGGCCCCTCGCCGCTCCGACGCCACCAAGGCCGCGATCCTCGAGGCCGCCCGCGAGCGCTTCGCCGCCGACGGCTACGAGCGGGCCACCATCCGCGCCATCGCCCGAGACGCGGACATCGACCCGTCGATGGTGATGCGGTACTTCGGCAACAAGGAGAGGCTGTTCGCCGCCGCCTCGGAGATCGATCTGCGTCTGCCCGAGCTGGGCGGACTCCCGGCCACGCACATCGGAGCCGTGCTCGCCTCGCACTTCCTCGACCGCTGGGAGCGCGACGACGTCCTCACGGCCATGCTCCGGGTCGCCGTGACCAACCAGGCCGGCGCCGAACGGATGCGCGCGGTCTTCGAGGAGCAGGTGGGGCCCATCGCCGCGGCCGTGTGCCCGGACCCGGCGGACGCACCCCGGCGGGCCGTGCTCGTCGCCTCCCAGATACTCGGCATGGCCATGGCCCGGTACGTCCTGCGCATCCCGCCCGCCGTCGCGATGGACCGCGAGGAGGTGATCGCCTGGCTGGCGCCGACCATCCAGCGCTACCTCACGGCGGAGCAGGCCTGACCCCGGGGCGCCGTAGGGTTCGGAAACGAAGCACGCGTCGGCGGGTGGCGCGCGGCGCCGGGGGCAATCCCGCTGCGCGCGGCAGGACTCGTGCGGGTGCGGAGACAGGGCGGACACCAACGAACGGCGAGCGATGGGCGAGCGGCAGCAGCGGCAGTCGGGAGACAGCGAGAGGGAGAAGCGGCGCCTGGGCGACGATGAGTGGGGGAAGCCGCGACCGGGCGGCGGCGAGCAGGCGGTGACGGGGCGATGACCGGGGCGATGACCGGCCGGAACGCGGGCACAGGAGGTGCCGGAGACGCAGGCGGTGCCGGCGCCGGGCGCCGTGCGCTGATGGCGGACATGGCCACCGAGACACGCCGGTACATGGCTGCCTACGCCCTCTTCAACCAGGCGGTCGCCGACACGCTCGGCCTCCACCCGACCGACCTGCAGTGCCTCGACCTCCTGGCCCTGGAGGCCGGACCCGTCACCACCGGACGGATCGGGGAACTGACCGGGCTCACCACGGGGTCGGCGACCAGGCTGGTCGACCGACTGGAGAAGGCCGGCTACGTCACCCGGCACCGGGACACCGAGGACCGGCGGCGCGTGCTCGTCGTCACCGTGCCGGAGCGCATGGCCGAGCTGGGCGAGGTGTGGCGGGAGCTGAACGGCCCGTGGTGGGAACTGATCGACACCTACGAGGACCGGGAACTCGCTCTTCTCGTCGCCCACATGCGCAGGACGGTGGAACTGAGCGCGGCGCAGATCCGACGCCTGCGCGACAGCGGCCCCGGGGGCGCCAGGGCCATGAGGTCCTGAGCGCGTCCGTGTCCTCTGCTCGTGGGGTACGCCGCGGCGCCTGACCGGGCACCTGCGGGACCACGGCCTCGCGGGACCGGGTCTCCAGTCACCGCGAGATCCCAGAGGAACGGAACCGCCTCGGCAGTCGCGTCGAAGACGGACAGCTCACCAAGCCACAGCCCGAGATCACTCAACGCTGAAGCGCTGGCTGCCGCATCCCCCGAAAGGCACGGCCCAAGGATGCAGGCCTCCAGCCGCGGGCCTCGCAGGTGAGGGCCCCCAGGCGTGCCGCCCTTTGTCCGAGGCCCGGGCCCTGATCCCAGGTCCGGGCTCTGATCCCAGGTCCGGGCTCTGATCCCAGGTCCGGGCTCTGATCCCAGGTCCGGGTCCTGACCCTAGGTCCGGGTCCTGGCCCTAGGTCCGGGTCCTGATCCCAGGCCCGGGTCCTGACCCCAGGCCCGGCCCTACGCCGCCGCGTCGCCGCCGAAGTCGCGCATCGCCGTTTCCACGATCTTCTCCAGGCGGGCGTGGTGGGCACCCCGCCAGTAGACGCGTCCGCAGTCCGGGCATTCGGCGAAGGCGTCGTACGTGCGTCGCGTGCCGTGTTCGAGGCGCTCGACGACGGTGTCCTTCGCGGCGTCCTTCAGTACGCCGTTGCACGCGGTGCACCGTGTCCACGGGGCGAGGGCCGGTGCGAACCGGGCGAGCACGTCGCGGAGTTGGTCGTCGGGGCGGTGGCTGTAGACGTATCCGCCGGCCCAGAGCTCACGCCGTCGCAGCAGCCCGCGGTCGCGGGACAGCAGGACCCGTCGTTCCCTCGCGGAGAGGGCGGCCAGGGCCGGATCGCCGATGTCCTCGCTCTCGTACGCCGCGTCGACGCCGAGCAGCCGCAACCGCCGGGCCAGCGTGCCGAGATGGACGTCGAGGAGGAACCGCAGCGGGGCGCCGGGCACATGCTGCGGCCGTGCCACGCCCAGTACTTCCACGGTCTCGCCCGCCCCCGGCACGTGCGAGACAGGTACCTCGCGGCCGTCGACGAGCAGCCGGCCCGCCTCGGTGAGGGGGACGCCGAGCGATTCGACGACGTGGCCGAGCGTCGACGAGCCGTCCGTCGTCACCGCCGTCCGCCCCTTGCGGCGTTCCGCGGCGACGAAGAGGTGCAGCTCGCGGGCGAAGGCGATGTGGATCTCCGGTCCGTTCACGCCGTCAGGATGCCATCGCTCCCGGGGCGTCAGCCAGGGCATTCTTCTTCCCCGTGCGCTCGTCCGGCCGGCCGTCCGGCAGCTCGCGGAAGGCGTCCGCATGCTCGTCCGCCCATGCGGAGTGGTCGACGCCGGCCGCGGCGGCCTGCTCGGCGAACGCCTGCAGATGGGCGGGGTCCGCGTAGAGGAACACCGAGCGGATTCCGTCCAGGGCGGCCGGGAAGCAGTCCGGATCGCCGAGGTCGCAGCGTATCCGCGGCACGCCGGGAGGCGGGGAGAGGCGCTCGGGGTCCGCCGAACCCGCCCGCACGGCAAGGCTCTTGGCGCGGAGCAGTCCGATGAGGGCGGTGGCGGTCCGGCCGCGGCTCCCGGTGACGAGAACGGTCATGGAAATACTCCTTCGTAGAGAAGAATCTGTGTGACGCAGATAAATATGGAGGGTGTCGGCTGCCCGTCAAACACCTTTCGTGCGGGCGCGCCCTGGCCTGCCTACAGTGAGGTATGAAGATCATCGACCTGGCGCCGGGAGACCCCCGGCTGTCCCGTGAAGCGCTTCCCGTGCTGCGCGAACTCCGCCCCCATCTCACCGAGGACCTCTTCCACGAGATCTACGAGGAGGGGCATCCCCAGGGGCTGCGCTTCAGCGCCGCGTACACCGACGACGCCACATGCGTCGGCGTCGCCGGCTGGCGGTTCGTGGTGAACACCGTCTCGCGGCGCAAGCTGTACATCGACGATCTGGTGACCGCCTCGGCCGCCCGGTCGTCCGGTGTGGGCCACGCGCTCCTCGCCTACCTGGAGGGCCGCGCCCGCGAGGCCGGGTGCACCAGCCTCAACCTGGACTCCGGTACCCAGCGCACCGACGCCCACCGCTTCTACTTCCGTGAGCGGATGGCCGTCACCGCGTTCAACTTCGACAAGCCGCTGGAGGGAACCGGCCCCGCGTCCGAACTGCCCTGAACCGGCCCGGTGCGCCCGGCGGGAGGACTCCGCGCCGGTGCTCAGTCGAGGACCGCCGACCTGAGGGCGGCCGGAGGCACACCCACGACGGCCGTGAAGTCCCTGACCAGGTGGGCCTGGTCGCTGTAGCCCAGGTCCGCGGCGATGCCGGGCCAGTCCACGCCGGACCCGCCGGGCACGGCCGATTCGGCGTGCTCCAGTGCCTCGTGGATGCGGTACCGGAGGATCACCCACTTCGGGCCGACGCCCACGTGGGTGTCGAACAGCCGTTGCAGGGAGCGCGGCGACAGGCCCTCGGACGCGGCGAGTGCGTCGACGCGGCGGATCGTGCGGTCCTCGCGCACTCGGTCGACCAGGGCCATCGCGAGGCCGGCGCGGGCATCGGGGCGCGGGCCCGCGGCGAGCAGGAAGGCGTCGAGCGCGGCCACCCGCGCGTCCTCGTCGTCCGGATCCAGGACGAGTGCGGTGTCACGGTCCGCGTCGGCCCCGGTGAAGACGTCCTGGAACGGCACCCGTCGGCCCGTCCACTCGCTCACGCGATGCGCCGGGGCGAATGGCCGGAAACCGCCGGGGCGGAACTGTACGCCGCACACCCGCCCGCGGCCTTCGAGCTTCTGCGTGAACATTTCCAGTCCGATGCCCGCCACCTCGCCGGCGGGCGGCCGGTCCGTGTACCGCTGGAAGACGAGGTTGACCGAGGGATGCGGCACGACCTGGGTGAGGAACGGTTCCTCCAGGTCCCAGTCGATCAGCCAGTAGTGCTCGAGGAAGGGCCGCAGCGCGGGGGCGGGGACGCGGCGCCGGAACCGGACGCGGGCGAACAGCCCGGCGGCGTCGACGATGCCCCGGGTGTCCCGCCGCGGCCCGGTCACGACACCGGCCCTCCGGCGATCACGGTGCCACCCTTCCGCTTCTCCAGAGGCCATGACGTCGGCACCGCAGTGTCGCGTTTCTTCAAGACGGGCGCGGTCACGGCTGCGTACGTTCGTCCCATGACGAACACGATCAGCGACCTGCTGGAGCGGGCCGTGGCGCGCGCCGTCCCGGTCGTCCGCGGCATCCCCGACGAAGCGCTCGACGCACCGACGCCCTGCGCCGAGTACGACGTGAAGGACCTGGTGGAGCATCTGCTCCAGGTCGTGGTGAACTTCCAGGCGCTCGCCGCCAAGGAGGAGACCGACTTCTCGCAGTCCCCCGAGCCGCTCGGCGGTGACTGGCGCGGCCACTTCGCCGAGGAGACCGCCCGGCTGGTCGAGGCCTGGGGCCGGCCGGGTGCCGACGAGGGCACCACGGGGAGCATGGGCCTTCCCGCCACGACGGTGGGCGGGATGGTGCTGCTCGACCTCACCGTGCACCCGTGGGACCTGGCCCGGGCAACCGGCCAGGAATTCGAGCCCGATCCGGCCGCCGTAGCCGCGCTCACCGGGGTGGTGACGGACCTGGCCCCCACGGCCCGGCAGATGGAGGTCTTCGCCGACGAGGTGCCGGTATCGGCAGGGGCTTCCGCCTTCGAGGCGCTGCTGGCACTCACCGGCCGCGACCCCCAGTGGCGCCGCTCAGGCGGGTGACCTCGGTCAGCCGAGTGACACCGCTCAGTCGAGTGACCCCCGGCGGACGAGCGACCCCGAGCCGGCCAAGGCACGGCGCGCTCCGACGCCCGCACCGCCCGGTACGGGCCGGAGAGCCGGACCGAACGCTCCGCCCCGGGCCCGGCGACGCCAGGGCTCAGGGCCAGACCAGGCAGTACGGCTGGTGTCCCGCCTCGTGCAGGCGGTGGCTGAAATCCTGCCATTCGTGCAGCAGTTGGTAGACGTTGTACGCGTCGCGCGGGCCGCCGCGGTCCGGGACGGTGGACCAGATGAAGGCCGCGGCGCCCACCGACTCCTCGCCGATCCCGCGCAGCGGGTCGACGACCGTCATGGGCAGTTTGACCACGGCATAGTCGGGGTGCAGCACCACGAGCTCCAGCGGCGGCACCTTGTGCAGGGGTATGCCCTGGATGCCGGTGAGGACCATCGCGGCCATCGTCTCCGGCTTGATCTTCGTGAACATGCCCCCCATGCCGAGCTCGTCGCCGCCGAGCTCCTCGGGGCGCATCGAGATCGGCACCCGGGCGGCGGTGGCTCCGTCGGGCGCGCCGAAGTACTTGTAGGTCACCCCCATCCGACCACCTCTGATTCCCGCATGCTCGTCGGACGTGGGAACCGGTGCGATCGGTTCCGTCGTGTCCGTTTCCCTGGCCCCCGCTGCGTCCGATTCGTGACCCTGCGCGTCGCGGCGGCGATGCCTGCCGCGCCCCTTACCGCCGGTAGGGGGGACCCCAGGGCGACGCGGACCCAGGTCGTCGGTCCCCTCGCCCAGTCCGCCACCGCGATGCATATCTCCACCCGACCACTCGCGGCCCCCGCCGCGCAACCCGATCATCGTGTCAGTGACCTCCCCCACGGTCGTGCAGTGAAACACCTGTCCGCAAGACGGTCCGGGCCTCTGACACCATGGCTACCGTGAGCTACCCATACCAGGCCCCAGTTTCGCAGACGCTGTTCGACCGCGCGTCCCTCGTGACGCCGGGCGGCGTGAACTCTCCCGTGCGCGCCTTCCGTGCCGTGGGCGGTACGCCCCGGTTCATGGTGTCGGGTGCGGGTCCGTACCTCACCGACGCCGACGGCCGGGAGTACGTAGACCTCGTGTGCTCGTGGGGTCCGATGATCCTCGGCCATGCGCACCCCGAGGTGGTCGAGGCCGTGCAGGCCGCCGTGGCGCGCGGCACGTCCTTCGGCACCCCCGGCGAGGGCGAGGTCGCCCTCGCCGAGGAGATCGTCGCCCGGATCGAGCCGGTCGAGCAGGTGCGTCTGGTGTCCTCCGGCACCGAGGCGACCATGTCCGCGATCCGGCTGGCCCGCGGGTTCACCGGGCGCGCCAAGGTGATCAAGTTCGCCGGCTGCTATCACGGCCACGTCGACGCGCTGCTGGCCGCGGCCGGATCCGGCGTGGCGACCTTCGCGCTGCCCGACACCCCCGGTGTCACGGGCGCGCAGGCGGGCGACACGATCGTGCTCCCGTACAACGACCTGGAGGCGGTCCACGAGGCCTTCCACGCGCACCCTGGCGAGATCGCCTGTGTGATCACGGAGGCGTCGCCGGGCAACATGGGTGTGGTCCCGCCGCTGCCGGGCTTCAACGAGGGCCTGAAGAGGGCGTGCGAGCGGAACGGCGCGCTGTACATCTCGGACGAGGTCATGACCGGTTTCCGCACCTCGAAGGCGGGCTGGTACGGCATCGACGGGGTGCGCCCGGACCTGATGACCTTCGGCAAGGTCATGGGCGGCGGCTTCCCGGCGGCGGCGTTCGGCGGCCGTGCGGACGTGATGGCCCACCTCGCGCCGGCCGGTCCGGTCTACCAGGCGGGCACCTTGTCCGGTAACCCGGTCGCGACGGCCGCGGGTCTCGCGCAGCTGCGACTGCTCGACGACGCGGCGTACGCGAAGGTGAACGCGGTCTCGACGCAGATCCAGCAGCTGGTCACGGAGGCGCTGGGCAAGGAGGGCGTGGTCCACCGGCTGCAGACCGCGAGCAACATGTTCTCGGTGTTCTTCACCGGCCGTGAGGTGCGCGACTACGACGACGCGAAGCGGCAGGAGGCCTTCCGCTTCAACGCGTTCTTCCACTCGATGCTGTCCCAGGGCGTGTACCTGCCCCCTTCGGCGTTCGAGTCATGGTTCGTGTCGACCGCGCACGACGACCGGGCGATCGAGCGGATCGCCGCCGCGCTGCCGGCCGCCGCCCGCGCCGCCGCGGAGGCCACGGCATGAGCGGCACCACGACCGTCGTGCACGTCGTTCGGCACGGCGAGGTCCACAACCCGGACGGGGTCCTGTACGGGCGGCGGTCCGGCTACCACCTGTCCGAGGTGGGCCGGCGGATGGCCGACCGGGTGGCCGAACACCTCGCGGCGCGCGACATCGCCTACGTCGTGTCCTCCCCCCTGGAGCGGGCGCAGGAGACGGCGGCGCCGATCGCCAAGTCGCACGGGCTGGACATCGCGACCGACGAGCGGCTGATCGAGGCGGCGAACATCTTCGAGGGCAAGACCTTCGGCGTGGGCGACGGCGCGCTGCGCAAGCCCGGCAACTGGAAGCACCTGACGAATCCGTTCCGCCCGTCGTGGGGCGAGCCGTACGTCGAGCAGGTCGTCCGGATGATGGGCGCGCTCGACGCGGCGCGGGACGCGGCACGCGGGCACGAGGCGGTCTGCGTCAGCCATCAGCTGCCGATCTGGATCCTGCGGAGCTTCGTCGAGCGGCGGCGGCTCTGGCACGACCCGCGGCGCCGGCAGTGCACGCTGGCCTCGCTGACGTCCTTCACGTACCAGGACGACAAGATCGTTTCGGTGGCCTACAGCGAGCCCGCGATCGAGCTGGTGCCCGAGCATCTGCGAGCCGGCGCCAAGCCCGTGAAGGGCAGGGCCAAGGCCTTCGGCGCGTAGGACGAGGCGGCCGGTCGCCTGGTCCTGCTCCTGGTCCGGGTCGCCGGTCACCGGGCCGCCGGGACTCGGGGTCCCCCGTGAGTCCTGGCCGTCACCTGAGCCTCGGCGGCAACATCCGCACTTTTTCATCCTTTCCCGTATCACTTCCACCAACTTGTACGGTTTACGGAAATCAGGGCGACTCTTCGGGAACCGCCCTGTCCCGTTCCCGCCTCTCTGTCGGTGTCCACAGCGACGGCATTCGGCCACGGCGAGCGTGCAGGGGGACGGCATGCGGGACATCAGTCGGAGGAGTCTGCTCGGTCTCGGCCTCGGAGTCGCGGCCGGCATGGGGATCGCGGGGTGCGGCGGCCCGGGAGGTCCGTCGTCCCGTGCCGGCGGACCCGGCAACGGGAAGGGCGGGGGCGGCGCTGCGAAGACGCGGCCCATCGGCGACGGCTCCACCGCCGACACCGGCAGGCAGCCGAACCAGCCCGAACCGCCCGTACCGCTCGAACCCGGCGCGACGCCGCCCCAGTTCGTGGTGTTCTCCTGGGACGGCGCGGGCGAGGTCGGCAACGGTCTGTTCCCGCGCTTCCTCGACCTCGCCGCAGACCACGGCGCGTCCATGACCTTCTTCCTCTCCGGCCTCTATCTGCTGCCCGAGTCGAAGAAGGACCTCTACCGTCCGCCGAACAACCCGGTCGGCGCATCCGACATCGGGTACCTGACCGACGCGCACATCAAGGACACCCTCGCGTGCCTCCGCCGCGCCTGGCTCGAAGGCCATGAGATAGGCACCCACTTCAACGGCCACTTCTGCGGCGGCTCCGGATCGGTCGCCCACTGGACGCCCGCGCAGTGGCGGAGCGAAACGGACCAGGCCGTGTCCTTCGTCACCCGGTGGCGCACCAATGGCGGGTGGACGGACCTCGACCCGCTGCCCTTCGACTACACGAAGGAACTCGTGGGCGGCCGCACTCCCTGCCTGCTCGGCCAGGACAACCTGCTGCCGACCGCCAGGAAGCTCGGCTGGCGCTACGACGCCAGCTCGCCCGGCGGCACCCAGCGCTGGCCCGTCGAACGGCAGGGCGTCTGGGACCTTCCCCTCCAGGCCGTGCCCTTCCCCGGGCACTCCTTCGAAGTCCTGTCCATGGACTACAACATGCTCGCCAATCAGTCGCGGAATTCCACCCAGGGAGTTCCCGCGCACTATCCCGGATGGCGGAAGCAGGCCACCGAGGCCTATCTCGCAGGATTCCACCGCGCCTACGAAACGAACCGCGCACCGTTCTTCATCGGCAATCATTTCGAACGGTGGAACGGCGGAATCTATATGGACGCCGTCGAGGAGGCGCTGAAGGGGATGGCGGGTGAGAAGGATGTGAGGCTGGTCTCTTTCCGTCAGTTCGTCGACTGGCTCGACGTCCAGGACGCGAAGATCCTCGCCAGGCTCCGCACCCTGGGAGTCGGCCAGCGGCCCGCCGGAGGCTGGAACGCTTTCCTTAAGTCGGTCTGACAAGGGACGACGAGGAGTTTTACGGGCAGTCAGGGGGGCGCGGAAGATCCCCCAATACGGTCATGCGAAACTTTTCACATGACCTTCAGCAGCGCCCTCCGCCGCCGCTCCCAGCGCCGTCGCGCCGCCCTGCTCATCGCGGGCACGGCCACTGCGGCCCTCGCCCTGTCCGCCTGTACCGGCGACGGCGCGAAGTCAGGAGGGGGTGGTGACACCAACTTCGTCACCAACACCGGCGGCATCTCGACGGTCGCCAAGGGTGAGCGGCAGGCGGGCCCCGAGCTGGACGGCAAGACGCTGGCCGGGGAGCCCCTCGACCTCGCCGCCTTCAAGGGCAAGGTCGTCGTGCTGAACGTGTGGGGCTCCTGGTGCGGCCCCTGCCGCCTCGAGGCGAAGCATTTCAAGAAGGTCGCGGAGGAAACCCGGGCGAAGGGCGTCCAGTTCGTCGGCATCAACACCCGGGACTTCACCGCCGGTCCGGCCGTCAAATTCGAGAAGGACTACGGAATCACCTATCCGAGCTTCTACGACCCGAACGGAAAGCTGATTCTCCGCTTCCCCAAGGGCAGTCTGAATCCGCAGGCGATTCCCTCCACCATCGTCCTGGACCGCGAGGGGAAGATCGCCGCGAGGTCCCTCATGGCCATCAGCGAGGAGCAGCTGCGCAGCATGATCGACCCGCTCATCGCGGAGAAGTGACCAGGTGAATGTGCTCGCCGCCGCACCCGGTATGAACGAGACCGTCTACAGCGGGGCCCTGCTGCTCGCGCTGCCCATCGCCGTACTCGGCGGACTGGTCTCGTTCTTCTCGCCCTGTGTCCTGCCGCTCGTGCCCGGCTACCTCTCGTACGTCACCGGTGTCAGCGGCACCGACCTCGCCGAGGCGCGCCGTGGGCGCATGGCGGCCGGAGCGGGCCTGTTCGTCCTCGGGTTCACCGCGGTGTTCGTGTCGACCGGGGCGCTGTTCGGCTACGCCGGCGTGACCCTGCAGGGGTATCGGGAAACGCTGTCGATGGTGCTGGGCGCCCTGATGGTCCTGCTCGGACTGTTCTTCATGGGGCTGATGCCGTGGCTCACGCAGCGCGAGTTCCGCTTCCATAAACGGCCGGTGTCCGGGCTCGTGGGGGCACCGCTGCTCGGCGCCCTCTTCGGCATCGGCTGGACGCCCTGCATCGGACCGACCCTGGCGGCCGTGAACGCCCTCGCCATCACGGAGGCGAGCGCCGCCCGGGGCGCCGTACTGACCGTGGCGTACTGCCTGGGACTCGGGCTCCCGTTCGTCCTGGCGGCCGTCGCCTTCCGCAAGGCGCTCGGTGCCTTCGGCTGGGTCAAGCGGCACTACACCTGGGTGATGCGGATCGGCGGCGGCATGATGATCGCGACCGGTCTGCTGCTGCTGACCGGTGCCTGGGACAGTCTCATCCAGCAGATGCAGACCTGGTCGGACGGCTTCACGGTAGGGATCTGAGGACATGGGTGAGACCAAGAGCCGTGGGCCGGTCGCGGCCGGGGAGCGGATGACGACGGCTCCGCAGGACGACGGCCCGGACGAGACGACGGGCGGGCCGGCTCTCGGCGTCATCGGCTGGGCCCGCTGGTACTGGCGCCAGCTGACGTCCATGCGGGTTGCGCTGATCCTGCTGTTCCTGCTGTCCCTGGGCTCCATCCCGGGGTCGCTGATCCCGCAGAACAGCGTCGACGAGATGAAGGTCGCCGCGTTCAAGGAGCGGCACGACACGCTCGCCCCCCTCTACGACAAGCTCCAGCTGTTCGACGTGTACAGCTCGGTGTGGTTCTCCGCGATCTACATCCTGCTGTTCGTCTCCCTCATCGGCTGCATCGTGCCCCGCACCTGGCAGTTCGTGGAGCAGCTGCGCAGCCGCCCCCCGGGCGCCCCGAGCCGGCTGACCCGGATGCCCGTCTACACCACCTGGCGCACCGAGGCCGATCCCGAGCGCGTACGGGAGGCGGCGCTCGCACTGCTCCGCAAGCGGCGTTTCCGCGCCCACACCGTGGACGACGCCGTCGCCGCCGAGAAGGGCTTTGTCCGAGAGGCCGGGAACCTCGCGTTCCATGTCGCGCTGATCGTCATGCTCGTCGCGTTCGCCTCCGGACAGCTGTTCAAGTCGGAGGGCGGCAAACTGATCATCGAGGGCGGCGGGTTCTCCAACACCCTCACCCAGTACGACGACTTCAAGTCCGGCTCCCTCTTCGACACCGACGACCTGGCGCCCTTCAGCTTCACCCTCGACCGGTTCACGGGCACCTACGAGAAGAACGGACCGCAGAAGGGCACCCCGCGCACCTTCGAGGCGGCGGTGACCTATGCGAAGGGCGCGTACGGCAAGGAGCAGAAGACCGTCGTCCAGGTCAACAAGCCGCTCCACGTGGAGGGCTCGAAGGTCTATCTGCTGGCGCACGGCTACGCACCGGTCGTCACCGTGCGGGACGGCAAGGGGCAGGTCGTCTACCAGAGCGCCGTGCCGCTGCTGCCGATCGACAACAACATCACGTCGACCGGCGCCATCAAGGTGATGGACGGCTACCGGAACGCCAAGAACCGGAAGGAACAGCTCGGGTTCCAGGCGTTCTTCGTCCCGACCTTCGCGGGCGCCGGCAACGGCACGATGTTCTCGCAGTTCCCCGCCCTGGACTTCCCGGTCCTGGCGCTCACCGCCTACCACGGCAGCCTGGGCGTGGACGCCGGTCTCCCGCAGAACGTGTACCGGCTGGACACCCGCAAGCTCACCCAGTTCAAGGACGCCAAGGGCCAGATCCTCAAGCAGCGTCTGCTGCCCGGCGAGACGATGACGCTTCCGGGCGGCGCCGGCTCGATCACCTTCGAGAAGGAGGTGAAGGAGTGGGCGAGCTTCCAGATCTCGCAGCAGCCCGGCAACTCCGCGGCGCTGGCGGGTGCCGTGATCGCCGTGTTCGGACTCGCCGCGTCGCTGTTCGTCCAGCGCCGCCGGGTCTGGGTCCGGGCCGTACGCGGCGAGGACGGGGTGACCGTCGTCGAGATGGCCGGCCTCGGCCGCAGTGAGTCCTCCAAGCTCCCCGAAGAGCTGGCGGACCTGGCCGTACTGCTCCACACCGAGACGCCCACGGCACCCGGCGCACCCGCGACCACCGGGACCGAAGAACCTGCCGCAGCAGCCGAAGGGGCTGACAAGTGACGCTCGCCGCCGCAACGAACGAGAACCTGGCGAACATCAGCAACGTGCTGGTCTATTCGTCGATGGCCGTCTACACCCTGGCCTTCTTCGCGCACATCGCCGAATGGCTCTTCGGCAGCCGCAGCAAGGTCGCCCGTACCGCGGCCGCGCTCACCGCGCCGAAGGAGACCGCGGCCCCCACGGTCTCCGTGCAGGTGAAGAAGGGCGGTACCACCGCCGTCGTCGACCGCCCCACGATCGTCACCCGGGCGGCGTCCGGCATCCGTGACGTACCGGACGGTCCCGGCGCCCACGGCGGCGACGCACAGGGAGACCTGTACGGCCGGATCGCCGTCTCGCTGACCACCCTCGCCTTCCTGGTCGAGGCGGGCGGCGTGGTCACGCGCGCGCTGTCGGTGCAGCGCGCGCCCTGGGGCAACATGTACGAGTTCTCCACCACCTTCTCGACGGTGGCGGTCGGCGCGTACCTGGTGCTCCTCCTCGCGAAGAAGAACGTCCGCTGGGTCGGACTGCCGCTCGTCACCACCGTGCTCCTCGACCTCGGTCTGGCCGTGACGGTCCTCTACACCGAGAGCGACCAGCTGGTCCCGGCACTCGACTCGTACTGGCTGTGGATCCACGTATCCACCGCGATCCTGTGCGGCGCCGTCTTCTACCTCGGTGCCGTGGGCACGGTCCTGTACCTGTTCCGCGACTCCTACGAGGCGAAGCTCGCGGGCGGCGGCAAGCCCGGCGCGCTGGCCACCTCCGTGCTGGAGCGGCTGCCCTCCGCGGCCGCCCTCGACAAGTTCGCCTACCGGATCAACGCCGCCGTGTTCCCGCTGTGGACGTTCACGATCATCGCGGGTGCGATCTGGGCCGGCGACGCATGGGGCCGCTACTGGGGCTGGGACCCCAAGGAGGTCTGGTCGTTCATCACCTGGGTCGCCTACGCCTGCTACCTGCACGCCCGGGCGACCGCCGGCTGGAAGGGTCGCAAGGCCGCGTACCTGGCGCTGATCGCCTTCGCGTGCTGGCTCTTCAACTACTACGGCGTGAACATGTTCGTGAACGGTCTGCACTCCTACTCCGGCGTGTGAGGCCCCCGCTCCGGAGTGTGAGGTAGCGGGTGGCCTGCCGTCGGGTCACGCTGGTGGTATGTCGGGATCGATCTCGTACGGCACCAGCGAGACCCACGACGGCACCCATGTCCTGCGTTTCGTCCTGCGGCTCCCGCACCCCCCGGAGCAGGTGTGGGCGGCGGTCGCGACTCCCGAGGGCCTGCCGGCCTGGCTGGCCGCCGCTGATGTCCTCGAACCCCGGCTCGGCGGCGCGGTCACCCTGCGCTGGCTCAACACCGACGACCGGGGTGCCCACACCGTCGCGTCGGGCACCGTCACCGCCTGGGACTTCGAACGCGTCGCCGAGTACACCGTCACCGTGCACGGCCGTATCCGCTTCCACCTCGAACCGGCCGGGGACAGGGCCACCGTCGTGCGCTTCACCAACGAGGTCCGCGGCTCCGACGAATACCGCCTCGACTGCCTGGCCGGCTGGCACAACCACTTCGAGTGCCTGATCGACGCCCTCGACGGCCGGCCCGCCGACTGGTCCGCCTGGACCCCGGAACGCTGGCTTCAGCTCCGGGAGGAGTACGAGAAGTAGTGATCCGCCCCTGATCCACCGGACACCCCTAGCCGGCCGTGATCGCGTCCAGTCGCCCCCGCAGATAGACGTGCGAGTCCAGTGAGCCGATACGGGTCCCCGGGTCGCATTCGTAGAAGTAGACGAGCGACATCAGCTCCTCGGACGGTGCCTCGGACGACGGCGGCAGCACCCGGTGGCGTCCCGCGGACCAGCGGCCCCCGGTCCAGCGGGCCATCAGATCGCCGATGTTGACCGTGAAGGCCTCCGGGTCGTACGGCGCGTCCTCCCAGCCGCCCTCCTCCGTCCACACCTGGAGCCCGCCCCGTCCCGCCTCCCGGTCGAGCACGGTGACCGTGCCGAAGTCCGTGTGCGGACCGATGCGGAACTGGCCGGGGCGCGGGGTGCCCACGACGTCCGTGCCCGGGTACCAGTTGACGTTGAACCCCCAGGTGGGGTGCCCGGTGTGCCGGGTGAAGTAGTCCTCGGGCCCGCCCAGCGCTGCGCCGAGCAGTTCCAGCAGCCGGTCCGACAGGGCCTGCATCCGCGCCAGGTACTCCTCGACCGGCGGCCGCAGGGCCGGCGCCTCGGCCGGCCAGGTGTTGGGCAGGAACCACTCGGCGTCCACCACCGGGTCCCCGGTCGGCGCCTCGGCCGCGAACGACAGCGACTCCTTCAGATCGGGCGGCGTCTCGGTCCCCTCGGCGTACCCGTTGGCCTCGGCCCCGGGTCCCAGCCAGCCGCGGCCGCCGACCTTCACCGCGTACACCCGCTTGACGTCCTCTTCCAGCCGGAAGAAGCCGCGTGCCGCCTCCCGGATCCGGTCGCGCAGCTCCCGCTCCACCCCGTGCCCGGTGACGAGGAGGAACCCGGCACTTCGCAGGGCCCGGTCGACGGTGGCGGCGATCCCGGCCCGTTCGCCCGGGCCGCCGGACAGCCAGGCGCGGAGGTCGACCGTGGGGATACGGGGCTGCTGCGTCATGGCCTCACTCTTCCCGCCGGAGGCACGGCGAAGCCCGGCGTTCAGCCCTTCGCCCTTCGAAGCCCTCGTTCAGCCCTTCGGGGTGTTGCCGTCCGGCTCGTCGCCGTTCTCGCGGCGCTTCAGCTCCTCCTCGCGGCGGCGAAGGTCGGCCTCCCAGTCCTTGAGGACCGCCTCGTCCTGCTTGGTCTCGTCCCGGAGGGACGCGAGGAACTCCGGATTGTCGTCGGGAGCCACCCACTTCGTACGGTGGTTGCGGTGCCACTGGGAGGGCGTGGAGCCGCCGGCCGGGGCGTGACGGAGCTTCCCGGCGGCGAACCAGACAATCGGGCCGACGATCGAGAACAGCAGGATGATGATCACCCAGATCACCTTGGGGAGGTGCTTCACCTCGTCCTCGGGCGTGTTCAGGCAGTCGATGAACGCATAGATCGTCAGCGCCAGGATCAGGATGAACGGAAGGTATCTGATCACGGTGGAGCGAGCCCCCCAGGAGCGGTTGCGGGGCGTGGGACGCCCCCGGTGACCGTTCCAGCCTAGTGGGTGGCGGATACTGGACGGCATGGCTTATGACGATCTTCGCTCGCTGCTCCGGGCTCTGGAGCGCGAGGGCGACCTCAAGCGCATCAAGGCCGAAGTGGATCCCCACCTGGAGGTCGGGGAGATCGTCGACCGGGTGAACAAGGCGGGCGGACCGGCGCTGCTCTTCGAGAACGTCAAGGGCTCCTCCATGCCTCTGGCGATGAACGTCTTCGGCACCGACCGGCGGCTGCTCAAGGCGCTGGGCCTGAAGTCGTACGACGAGATCAGCGAGAAGATCGGCGGCCTGCTCAGGCCCGAACTCCCGCAGGGCTTCGTCGGGATGCGCGAGGCGTTCGGCAAGCTCGGCGCGATGGCGCACGTGCCGCCGAAGAAGGTGAAGGCGGAGCACGCCCCCGTCCAGGAGGTCGTCCTCACCGGCGACGATGTCGACCTGGACCGGCTGCCGGCACTGTTCACCTGGCCCGAGGACGGCGGTTCCTTCTTCAACCTCGGTCTCACCCACACCCGCCACCCGGAGACCGGGATCCGCAATCTGGGCCTCTACCGGCTGCAGCGCCACGACAAGCGCACCATCGGCATGCACTGGCAGATCCACAAGGACAGCCGCAACCATTACCAGGTAGCCGCGCGACGCGGTGAACGGCTGCCGGTCGCCATCGCGTTCGGCGCTCCGCCCGCGGTGACGTACGCCTCGACCGCCCCGCTGCCGGAGGACATCGACGAGTACCTGTTCGCCGGCTTCGTGCAGGGCAAGCGGATCGAGATGGTCGACTGCAAGACCGTCCCGCTGCAGGTCCCGGCGAACGCCGAAGTGGTGCTGGAGGGCTGGCTGGAGCCCGGGAAGATGCTCCCCGAGGGCCCCTTCGGCGACCACACCGGCTTCTACACCCCGCAGGAACCCTTCCCGGCGCTCACCATCGACTGCGTGACCATGCGGAGGCGTCCGCTGCTCCAGTCGATCGTGGTCGGCCGGCCGCCGACCGAGGACGGCCCGCTGGGCCGGGCGACCGAGCGGTTCTTCCTGCCCCTACTGAAGATCATCGTGCCGGACATCGTGGACTACCACCTGCCCGAGTCGGGCGGCTTCCACAACTGCGCGATCGTCTCGATCGAGAAGAAGTACCCGAAGCACGCCCAGAAGGTCATGCACGCGATCTGGGGCGCGCACATGATGTCGCTGACGAAACTGATCGTCGTCGTGGACGCGGACTGCGACGTGCACGACCTGCACGAGGTGTCCTGGCGGGCGCTCGGCAACACGGACTACGCACGGGACCTCACCGTGGCCGAGGGCCCCGTCGACCACCTCGACCATGCCTCGTACCAGCAGTTCTGGGGCGGCAAGGCGGGTATCGACGCGACCGCCAAGTGGCCCGAGGAGGGGTACACGCGGGACGGCGGCTGGCCGGAGATGGTCGTCCCGGACCCGGCGACCGCCGAGCTGGTGACCAGGCGCTGGAAGGAGTACGGCCTGTGACGGCCGCCGAGGAGGTGCTGCAGCCCGGCCCCGTACCGCCGGGCGGCAAGGTCCGCGGGTTCCTGCGGCTCGTCATGATCGAGCACTCGGTCTTCGCGCTGCCCTTCGCCTACATCGCCGCACTCACCGCGATGTTCCTGCAGGACGGGCGGATCGACTGGGTCGCCCTGCTCCTCGTCACCGTGTGCATGGTGGGGCTGCGGACCTTCGCGATGGCCTGCAACCGCATCATCGACCGCGAGATCGACGCCCGTAACCCGCGCACGGCCGGCCGGGAGCTGGTCACCGGTGCGGTGTCGGTGCGCTCGGCCTGGACGGGCGCCGGCATCGCGCTCGTGCTGTTCCTCGGCGCGGCGGCGCTGCTGAACCCGCTGTGCCTGGCGCTCGCCCCGGTCGCGGTGATCCCGATGGTGGTCTATCCGTACGGGAAACGGTTCACCGACTACCCGCACGCCATCCTCGGACTGGCCCAGGCGATGGGCCCGGTGGGCGCCTGGCTGGCCGTCACCGGCACGTGGTCCTGGGACGCGGTGATCCTCGGGCTGGCGGTCGGCGTGTGGATCGGCGGCTTCGACCTGATCTTCGCCTGCCAGGACGTCCAGGCGGACCGCGCCGAGGGCGTGATGTCCGTGCCGGCCCGCTTCGGCGTCCCGGCCGCCCTGTACGGCGCGCGCGCCGCGCACGCCGTGACGACGGTCCTGCTGGTCTGGTACGCGCTGGCCACCGGCGCCGGTGCGTTCTTCTGGGCGGGCCTGGGGATCGTCACGGTGGCGTTCCTGTACGAGCACACGATCGTCCGCCCGCACGACCTGTCGCGGCTGAACCGCGCGTTCTTCACGGTGAACGGTTTCATCGGCGTGGTCCTTTTCGTATGCGCCCTGCTGGACCTCGTGGTGCGCGGTCTGACCGTGTAGTGCCGATGGGTGCCGGATAGGCTCGGCGCCATGAACAACGGCAAGCGCACCCCCTGGGTCGTGGGGGTCTCCGGGGCGTCCGGGACGCCGTACGCCGCTGCCGTGCTGCGCGGCCTGCTGGCCGCTGGTGAGAGCGTGGACCTGGTGGTCAGCCGGGCGTCGCGGCTCACACTGCTCGACGAGACGGGGATCGCGTTCCGCGACGCCCACTGGCGGGACGATCTGGCGGCGTGGCTGGCGCGGGGCGCGGACGGGAAACCGGACACGTTCCCCGGTGTGGACGTGTCGGACGTGCGGTACTGGGCGGCCGGGGATCTGGCGGCCGGGCCGTCCTCGGGGTCGTATCCGGCGAAGGGGATGCTGATCGTGCCGGCCTCGACGGCGTGCGTGGCCGGCGTGGCGCTGGGTCTGTCGAAGGATCTGCTGCAGCGGGCGGCGAGCGTCATGCTCAAGGAACGGCGCCGGCTGGTGGTGGCGGTGCGGGAGACTCCGCTGAACGGCCAGACGCTCAAGGCCCTGGTCGTGTTGGACGAGGCGGGAGCAGTGGTGCTCCCGGCCTCGCCGGCGTTCTACGCGGGGGCGACGCACATCCAGGATCTGGTGGACTTCGTCGCTGGGCGGGTGCTGGACGCGGCCGAGGTGCCGCACCGGCTGTACCGCCGCTGGGAGGGGGAACTGGGGGGTGCCCAGAACCGGCCGGACTAGTGCTTCCTGGAGCCGGCGGCGACGCGCGCGATGCGCTCCCGGAGCGGGGCGCGGCGGGCGGCTCGCGGCAGGTGGTGGGCACGCGAGCGGTCGGCCTCGTCCCGGAGCTCACGCATCCGGACGTACGCCATCTCGATCGTGTACACGGTGTAATCACTCCTGAAAGATCGTCGCTGATCCGATGAAGGATTCACAGGGTGTTGCCCTGTGTCGCCTTAGATTCTATACGTAAACTCGCGATATTGCTGAACAATGGAAGGCTTCAGGGTATGGACGCGGTGGACAGGCAGCTCATTCAGGCGCTGCGGGAGAACGGCAGGGCCTCGTATGCCGAGCTCGGCCGGCTCGTGGGCCTCTCCGGGCCCAGCGTCACCGACCGCATCAACCGCCTCGAGGCGGCGGGTGTCATCACGGGCTACCGCGCCACGGTCGACTCGGCCTCGCTCGGTCTCGGGGTGACGGCCCTCATCGGCATCTCGCTGTCCGACGCGGCGGACCACGAGGACGTGGCGCGCCGGCTGCGCGACCTCGCGGAGATCGAGGACTGCTGGTTCATCGCGGGCGACGACTCGTACATGCTCAAGGTGCGGGCGACGGACGTCGACGGTCTGGAGAAGACGATCCGCCGGCTCTCCGGCACCAAGGGCGTCTCGCGGACCCGCACCACGATCGTGCTCTCCACCAAGTGGGAGAACCGGGTCGGCGACCTGCCCGAAGAGGCCTGACGCGCGGCGTCGGTGCGGGTGCCTCCGCCGGAAGGGCGGGGAGTAACGTGGGCGAGGCCCGATTGGTTGACGTATGGGAGGCGGGCGCATGGACGCTGGGCTCAAGCGCGAGCTCGAGGAGAAGGTCCGGGCCGGTGAGCGGCTGACCCGCGAGGACGGCATCGCGCTCTACGAGTCGGACGACCTGGCCTGGCTCGGCGGCCTCGCCCACGAGGTGCGGACCCGCAAGAACGGCGACCTCGTGCGGTTCAACGTCAATCGCCACCTCAACATGACGAACGTGTGCACGGCTTCGTGCGCGTACTGCTCCTTCCAGCGCAAGCCGGGGGAGAAGGACGCGTACACCATGCGCATCGAGGAGGCCGTCCGTCTCGCCAGGACGATGGAGAGCGAGAACCTCACCGAGCTCCACATCGTCAACGGGCTGCACCCCAACCTGCCCTGGCGCTACTACCCGCGGTCGCTCAGCGAGCTGAAGAAGGCGCTGCCCAACGTCTCGCTGAAGGCGTTCACCGCGACGGAGATCCACCATTTCGAGACGATCTCCGGCCTGTCCGCCTCCGAGATCCTCGACGAGCTCATCGAGGCCGGTCTGGAGTCGCTGACCGGCGGCGGCGCCGAGATCTTCGACTGGGAGGTCCGGCAGCACATCGTCGACCACCGCACCCACTGGGAGGACTGGTCCCGCATCCACCGCCTCGCGCACGAGAAGGGTCTCAATACCCCGTGCACGATGCTCTACGGGCACATCGAGGAGCCGCGCCACCGCGTGGACCACGTGCTGCGGCTGCGCGAACTCCAGGACGAGACCGGCGGCTTCCAGGTCTTCATCCCCCTGCGCTACCAGCACGACTTCGTGGACATGAAGGACGGCAAGATCCGCAACCGGCTCCAGGCCCGCACCACGATGGCCTCCGGCGCCGAGGCGCTGAAGACCTTCGCGGTGTCCCGGCTGCTGTTCGACAACGTCCAGCACCTGAAGGTGTTCTGGGTGATGCACGGCCTCCAGACCGCCCAGCTGGCGCTGCAGCACGGCGCCGACGACATGGACGGCTCGGTGGTCGAGTACAAGATCACGCACGACGCGGACAACTACGGCACGCCGAACAAGCTGACCCGTGACGATCTGCTGGAGCTGATCAGGGACGCCGGCTTCCGTCCGGTGGAGCGCAACACGCGCTACGAGATCATCCGCGAGTACGACGGGCCGGACCCGGCGCGACGCGAGTCGCCCCAGCCGATGCGTGTCTGACCCGGCGTCGTCCGAGGACGCGATCGGGAAGCCCCGGCCTGTTCAGGCCGGGGCTTCCCCGTGTCCGGCCCGGGTTTCCCCTCTGCCGGTTCGCGGTGCATGAGGGGGCGAAAGCCTCTTGAGGGCAGCATGTGTAAGGGATAGCCTCCGCGCATGTCCCTTACGTTCGAGCTGGACCCGGCCGTCGACCCCGCCCTGCGCGAGGCGATACTCACCCTCTGGGCCGACGTCAGCAACGCGGGCGGAGCCGTCGGTTTCGTGCCGCCGGTCACCCCCGACGACATCCGGCCCGTCATGATCAAGAGCCTCGGTGATATCGCCGACGGTCGCAGCAGGCTGCTCGTCGGACGCGACGCACAGGGAGGGGTCGCCGCCACGGCGTTCCTCACCTTCAACACGCACCGGCTGATGACCCACTGGATCTGGGTCTACACGGTGATGGTCCACCCCCGCCACCAGGGCAAGGGGCATGGGCGGGAGCTGATGGCCGCCGTCGCCGACGCGGCCCGCGGCTTCGACGGCATCGACGCCATCCGGCTGGCCTGCCGGGGCGGAACCGGAGCCGACCGCTTCTACGCCTCCTGCGGCTTCAAGGAGGTCGGCCGGGTGCCCGGGGCCATCCGGGTGGCACCCGGTGACGACCGTGACGACATCACGATGCTCCTCCCGCTGAATTGATCGCCTTTGCGGCGTGTTTCACTAGTCGTGCGGTGCCCCCTCGCCGGGTGCTGCAGCAGTGCATTCGAGGGAGAAGAGAGAAGGCCAGCCGTGTCCGCTGCCAAGCCGAGTGCGACGATCCGGTACACCGCCATGCGACTGGGGATCTTCGTCGGCTGCTTCGCCGTCATCGCCGTCCTGGTCCGGTTCGGGCTGCTGCCGGCGGGTCTCGGGGACTCCAACTTCGTGTGGGTCGTCCTGTTGTCCCTCGTGGTGTCCGCGCCGCTCAGCTTCGTCCTCCTGCGCAGGCAGCGCGAGGAGATGTCCGAGCAGATCGTGGGGAAGGTCGACCGCGCCAAGGCGCGCCTGGAGGCCAACCGTTCCCAGGAGGACGACGCCGTGGACGGCGCCGTCCGCTGACTCCGGGCACCGCCGGCTCCTGGCACCGCCGTCGTCCGACGGCATCGGCTGCCGGTCGCACAGTACTTCCGGGTCCCGAGGCCCCGGTCCGAAGCATCCCTTCGGGCCGGGGCCTTCGGCGTTTCAACTGTGTGAAGTATCAAAGGACAGCTTTGAGGTTCTCAAAGTTCAAGTGTTAAC
The DNA here is from genome assembly GCF_055573115.1 of Streptomyces sp. NPDC030222. Classification (NCBI taxonomy): domain Bacteria; kingdom Bacillati; phylum Actinomycetota; class Actinomycetes; order Kitasatosporales; family Streptomycetaceae; genus Streptomyces; species Streptomyces sp. NPDC030222. Next base: position 166,404 of record NZ_JBVICA010000013.1, on the reverse strand, counting down.
GTGTTGGCCTTCCCCCACCTCACCAGGAGTGTGTTCTGTGCCCGCCAACGCGGCCCCCACGGCTACCACGGCCTTCCGCATACGTATGGCCACGATTCCGTTCTGGGCCCAGACCGTCGCCGGTCTGGGCCTCGGAGTCCTGCTCGGGTGGCTCGCCCGCAGCCAGGAGATCGGGTGGCTGCACACGACCCTCGACCAGGTGGGCAGCCTCTTCGTCCAGCTGCTGAAGCTGGCCGTCGCCCCGCTGGTGTTCTTCGCGATCCTGGTGTCGATCACCAATCTGCGGAAGGTCGACAACGCCGCCCGGCTGGCCTCCCGCACCCTGCTCTGGTTCATGATCACCTCGCTGATCGCCGTCTCGATCGGCCTCGCCATCGGACTGCTCACCGACCCGGGCGCCGGCACCGGCCTCACCGCCAAGGACGGGAGCAAGCCGGAGCGGGCCGGGTCCTGGACCGACTTCCTCACCGGCATCGTCCCGACGGACGTCGTCACGCCCTTCAGCGAGCTGAACGTCCTTCAGATCGTCTTCCTCGCCGCCGTCGCCGGCGTCGCCGCGCTCGCACTGGGCGACCGGGCCAAGCCGGTCCTCGCCCTCAGCGAGGCCGTCCTGGAGCTCCTCCAGAAGGCCCTGTGGTGGGTCATCCGGCTCGCCCCCCTCGGCACCGTCGGCCTCATCGGCTACGCCGTCGCCGACTACGGCTGGAACATCGTCGCCAAGTACGCGACCTTCACCGCCGACGTCTACGTCGGCTGCGCCCTCGTCCTCTTCGGCGTCTACCCGCTGCTGCTCGCGACCGTGGCCCGGGTCAACCCGCTGCGGTTCTTCCAGGCCGCCTGGCCGGCCGTACAGCTGGCCTTCGTCTCCCGCTCCTCGGTCGGCACCATGCCGGTCACCCAGCAGGTCACCGAGCGCCTGGGTGTGCCGAAGGAGTACGCCTCCTTCGCCGTCCCCTTCGGCGCCACCACCAAGATGGACGGCTGCGCCGCCGTCTACCCGGCCCTCGCCGCGATCTTCATCGCGCAGATCTTCGACGTGCCGCTGGGCATCCGCGAGTACGCGCTCATCGTGTTCGTATCCGTGATCGGCTCGGCCGCCACCGCCGGGCTCACCGGTGCGACCGTCATGCTGACCCTCACCCTCACCACCCTCGGGCTCCCGCTGGAGGGCGTCGGCCTGCTCATGGCCATCGACCCGATCCTCGACATGATGCGGACCGCCACCAACGTCGCCGGCCAGGTGGTCAGCCCCGTCCTGGTCGCCGCACGCGAGGGGATCCTCGACCGGGACGCCTACGACTCGGCGTCCTCGTCCCCGCTCGGCCCGGACCACCCGGCCGCCGAGCCCGCGCAGGCCGAGACCGCGCCCGCCGGGGGCGGCACCGCCCGCGAACCTGAGTCCGCCGCACCGGTCGCCGTCTGAGCTGTGCGGATGCCTGCGACGGCTGACAGGTGAGCGCCGTAGGCTACCCCCACGTAAGGGGGTTGTGTGAGAAGCAAGCGGATGCCGCGCGCCGTGCGGGAGCAGCAGATGATCGACGCTGCCGTCCAGACCTTCGGGCAGCGGGGGTATCGCGCCGCGTCCATGGACGACATCGCGGAGCTGGCCGGGGTCTCCAAGCCTTTGGTCTACCTGTACCTGAACTCCAAGGACGACCTGTTCACGGCGTGCATCCGGCGGGAGGCGACCGCGCTCGTCACGGCGGTGCGCAACGGCATCGACCCGGCCGCCCCGCCGGACCGGCAGCTCTGGGACGGGCTGTGCGCGTTCTTCGCGCACACCGGGCGGAATCCGTACGGCTGGGCGGTCCTGCACCGACAGGCCCGTACGCACGGTGAGCCCTTCGCCGCCGAGGTCGACGAGATGCGCGCCGAGATCGTCGCGTATGTGACCGAACTGATCGGTGTGGCCGCCGCCGAGGCCCAGCAGCACCAGCCCTTCACGGAGCGCGACATCGCCGGCCTCGCACAGTCGCTGGTCGGCGCGGCGGAGTCGCTGGCCGCATGGGCGAACGACTCGGAGGCGCTCTCGCCCCAGGACGCCGCGGCGACCCTGATGAACTTCGCCTGGGTGGGCCTCAGCGACCTCATGGGCGGCGGACGCTGGTCACCCCCGTCGGATGCTGCTCCGAAAGGGCGGCGATTCCTGTGGGAGGAGCGTGTTCCGGGAGAGGAGCGAGTCCCGGGGGAGGCACGGCGTACGGCGCGTTCCGGCGGAGAGCCGACGGACCGGCGGCCTCCGGGGGAGGGAGGCCCGGACCTGGCTCAGGGAGGGGACCCGGGCCGAAACCGGGACCAGGGCCAGGACCCGGGCCGGGCCCCCGACCGGCCCGCTGAGGGGCGGCTCTCCGAGCACGGGCTTCCGGGGGAGGGCCGCCGGCCGCTCGGCTGAATACTCGCCGGATTCCCTCGATCGATCGCGGGGAACCCGCCGGGCCCGGTCACGGGACGGGCCGTTCCCGGTGCCGGAAGGGCCTCTCCCGGTCCTGGCAGGTCGCGCCCCGGTCCTGGCAGGTCGCGCCCCGGTCCTGGAGAAAGGCCCGGGGTATCAGCCGTCCCCGCCCCGGAAAAGGCAGGAGCCCCGCTCCCGTACGCGATGTACGGGGCAGGGCTCCTTGGGTACTGCTAGGAGTCGGTAGCGATCGCCGACCGGGCAACTTAGGCCGGGGTGACGTTCTCCGCCTGCGGGCCCTTCGGGCCCTGGGTGACGTCGAAGTTCACGACCTGGTTCTCCTCGAGGGAGCGGAAGCCGGACGCGTTGATCGCGGAGTAGTGGACGAAGACATCCGGGCCGCCGCCGTCCTGGGCGATGAAGCCGAAGCCCTTTTCAGCGTTGAACCACTTGACGGTTCCGGTAGCCATAAGCCCTCCTTGGGCCAAAGGGTTGCCCTGCTCCAGAACCTGCAAACAAGTCTGAAAACTACAAAAGCCTGCGGGTCACATGCTCCGCAGGCTCTGTACTGCAAGGGAAACCAAACTGCAACTTGCGGCGAGCGTAGCACGCGGCCCGTCCACGGCGATAGAGGGAAAGATCACGTCACCCGGTTGCCGCACAGTGTTTGACCCGCAGGAACGAGGGGCAACGCACCCCCCGCAACTCACTGGTCGAACCCACGGCTAGTCTCGCCAGGTGGACAATGCAACCGGTGACCACCGGCCCCGCCGCAGCCGGCCGCGTGTCGGCCACATCCAGTTCCTGAACTGTCTGCCCCTGTACTGGGGACTCGCCAGAACCGGCACCCTCCTCGATCTCGAGCTCACCAAGGACACGCCGGAGAAACTGAGCGAGCAGCTGGTCGCCGGCGATCTCGACATCGGCCCGATCACCCTCGTCGAGTTCCTGCGCAACGCCGACCGGCTGGTCGCGTTGCCGGACATCGCGGTCGGCTGCGACGGCCCGGTCATGTCCTGCGTGATCGTGTCCCAGAAGCCGCTGGAGCGCCTGGACGGCGCCCGGGTGGCGCTCGGCTCCACCTCCCGCACCTCCGTGCGCCTGGCGCAGCTGCTGCTCGCCGAGCGCTACGGCGTGACCCCCGACTACTACCGCTGCCCGCCCGACCTGGGCCTGATGATGCAGGAGGCGGAGGCGGCGGTGCTGATCGGCGACGCCGCGCTGCGCGCCTCGCTGCACGAGGCGCCGCGCCTCGGACTGCAGGTCCACGACCTCGGGCAGATGTGGAAGGACTGGACCGGGCTGCCGTTCGTCTTCGCCGTGTGGGCGGCCCGCAAGGACTACCTGGCGCGGGAGCCGGAGACCGTGCGCGAGGTCCACGAGGCGTTCCTGGCGTCCCGCGACCTGTCCCTGGAGGAGGTCACCAAGGTCGCCGAGCAGGCGGCACGCTGGGAGGCGTTCGACGAGGGACTGCTGGAGCGGTACTTCACCACCCTGGACTTCCGGTTCGGGCCGGCGCAGCTGCGGGGCGTGCAGGAGTTCGCCCGGCGCACCGGTCCGTCGACCGGGTTCCCGGCCGACGTCGCGGTCGAGCTGCTGACCCACTGACGAAGGGCCGGGGCAGGGGCCTGGCCCCTGCCCCGGCCTCCTTCGCCCCGGTCGCCTCGCCCCGGTCCGTCGGAACGGCCTCAACGGCCCTCTACCGCCCCGCAGCCCCTAGCGCTCTCTGTGCTCCCGCAGCCCCCAACGGCCCTGGGCGGTCAGGACGAGGGAATGGGCGCCTGCATGTGCTCGCTGATCCACTTCATGGTGCCGTCGCCCATGCCGCGGACGTAGGTCCGGGCGTTGTGCTCCCCGTCCTGGATCTCCTGGAGCCGGGTCTTCACCGGGCCCTTGCCGTACGTTTGGATGAATTTCCGAACATTGCCGAGAACGGATTCCTTGGTGCCCACCTGGAACGCGAGATAGACGTCCGGGCCGTTCTTCGCCGCCAGTTCCCGGGCGAGCTTCTCCGGATTGTTCTCCTGCTTCTCCTTCTCGTGGCCGGCCCACAGCGGGGAGTCCGGCACGGTGTCCGGTCCGGAGGCGATCACCGCCTTGAATTTGTCGGGGTGCTTCAGCACGGACTTCAGGCCCACGAAAGCGCCCGACGACGACCCCATGAACGCCCAGCCGTCCCGGGACTTGAACGTGCGGAAATTGGCCTTCACGAAGTCGGGCACGTCCTCGGTCATCCAGGTGCCCATCTTCGGCTGCCCGGGGATGTCGCTGCCGTCGTAGTAGTACTTGTCGTCAGGGTTGAGGACCGGCATCACGACGATGAACGGCAGGCCCGTGCCCTCCTTCGCCCACTCGCTGATGCTGCTCTGCAGCTTCAGGTCGGTGCCCATCCAGTAGTTCTTGGGGTAGCCGTTGCCGCCGGGCAGGGCGATGAGCACCGGGAAGCCGCTCTTCGCGTACTTGGCGTCGAAGTACTCCTTGGGCGCCCAGACCCACACCTTGCCCGTGAAGCCCGACTTCTTGCCCACCAGCGTGGTCATGGCGATCTTGGTGCCGTCCTCGATGGTGTTCTGCGTGGTGAACTCCGCCTTGGGACCCGTCGGCAGCAGCGTCTTCTGTTCCACTTCGGGAACCGGCTCGCCCTTCTTTCCGGCGGCTTCCTTCGAGGCGGCCGGTGCGCTCGGGTTGTCGAAGCTGACCGGGTCCCCCTCTTCGGAACAGCCCGTCAACAGCACGGCGGAACCGATTACGGCGGCAGCTGTCAGGGTGGCGGTCAGGCGTTTCATCAGCGGGCTCCGAGAGTGCGTGTCGGCGAGGGGAGAGCGGGCCGGACAGACCGGCGGCCACGTGCCCGGACCGGGAGGCCGGGACAAGAGGTGCGAATGACGTTTTGAGAGATGTCGGAACGCGTGGTTCGGTTTCGCCTGGTCCCTTGCCGATCGCCGTGACCCGTCGCACGCCTTCGCGGCACCGGGTGCGCGACCGGCGAGAGCGGCCCGGAAGACGCGACCGGCCGGTCAGAGGCTCGTCACAGCGCTGGCGTAGGCTGTTTCGGTCCGTCCACACCCGCCGAAAGGGACACCCCGGTGACCGAGAAGGCCGACCTTCAGTCCGTCCTCGACCGTGCCGCAGAGGGTGGGCGGATCACCCCCGAAGAGGCGCTCGACCTCTACCGCTCCGCGCCGCTGCACGCTCTGGGCTCTGCGGCCGACGCCGTGCGCCGCCGCCGCTACGCCGGCACCGAGCACATCGCGACGTACATCATCGAGCGGAACATCAACTACACCAATGTGTGTGTCACCGCCTGCAAGTTCTGCGCGTTCTACGCCCCGCCGAAGGACACGGCGAAGGGCTGGACCCGCGATCTGGACGACATCCTGCGCCGCTGCGCGGAGACCGTGGAGCTGGGCGGCACGCAGATCATGTTCCAGGGCGGCCACCACCCGGACTACGGCGTCGAGTACTACGAGAAGCACTTCGCCGCCATCAAGAAGGAGTTCCCCGAGCTGGTCATCCACTCCCTCGGCGCGTCCGAGGTCGAGCACATGGCCCGGATCTCCAAGGTGTCCGTGGAAGAGGCCGTCCAGCGGATCCACGCCGCGGGACTCGACTCCTTCGCCGGTGCGGGCGCCGAACTGCTGCCGGCACGGCCGCGGAAGGCGATCGCCCCGCTGAAGGAATCCGGCGAACGCTGGCTGGAGATCATGGAGATCGCCCACGGCCTCGGCGTCGAGTCGACCTCCACGATGCTGATGGGCACGGGCGAGACCAACGCCGAGCGGATCGAGCACCTGCGGATGATCCGGGACGTGCAGGACCGGACGGGCGGCTTCCGGGCGTTCATCCCGTACACGTACCAGCCCGAGAACAACCACCTCAAGGGCCGCACCCAGGCCACCATCTTCGAGTACCTGCGCATGATCGCCGTGGCGCGCCTGTTCCTGGACAACGTCGCCCACATCCAGGGCTCCTGGCTCACCACCGGCAAGGAGATCGGCCAGCTCTCGCTGCACTACGGCGCGGACGACCTCGGCTCGGTCATGCTGGAGGAGAACGTGGTCTCCTCGGCCGGCGCGAAGCACCGCTCCAACCGGCTGGAGATCATCGACCTGATCCGCCGGGCGGGCCGGGTGCCGGCGCAGCGCTCGACGACGTACGAACACCTCGTGGTGCACGACGACCCGGCGAACGACCCGGTCGACGACCGAGTGGTCTCCCACCTGTCCTCGACCGCGATCGAGGGCGGCACCGCCCACCCCGAGCTGAAGCTCCTGGCCGCCGACTGAGCCCGGCCGGACCCGCTGTGCTGACGGTTCACACCGCCGCCCTGCTGCTGCCCGGCGGCGGCCTCCGCCCCGTGCCGCACGGGGCGGTCGCCGTCCGTGGACGGGAGATCGCCGCGGTGGGGGCGTACGACGACGTCATGGCCGCCCACCCGGGCGCGCGGGTGCGCCGCTGGCCCGGTGTCATGACTCCTGGGCTGTGCAATCCGTACGGGCCGGAACTGCTGGAGGACGCCTACCATCCCGACCCGCGTGAGGCGGCGGAGCTCGGCACCGAGCCGCTCACCGGCGCCGCGCTGGCCGCGCTGGACATGACCGACGCCCGCTGGGGAGCGAGCGCCCGGCGCGGGGCGCAGCGGCTGCTGGCGCACGGCACCGTCGCGGTCGCCGGTGCCCTGTGGCGGGAGCCCGTCCTGGACGCCGTCACCCGCGCAGGACTGCACCGGGAGGAGCGTTTCACCGAGCCCCCGGGGCCCGCCTCGCTGGACCCGTTCGCGGGCCGTCCGGTACCGGAGGCGTTCCTGCCGCCGCCGCTCGCGTACGAGGGCCGGTACGCCGATTTCGCCGTCTTCGACGTGCCGGCCGGCGGCGACCCGTACGAGACCCTGGCGGAGGCGGGCGCGGTGAGCTGCGTCGCGACGGTCCTGGGCGGCCGCCTGGTGTTCCGGCGGCGGTAGGGCGTCGCGTTTCCGCGGGTGCCCTGCAGGGACGGCCGGCGGCCGTCCCTGCGGTGTGCACCGATACGGGGCGGACCGGTGCAGGGCGGACCGGAGTACGACGGCGGACCGGTGCAGGGCCGGCCGGAGCGCGACGGCGCGCCCGACGGGTACGCCCCCGCCGGGGCGGCCCGAACGTGCCTGAGACAATGACGGAGTACCCGTCCGCACCCGAACCTGTGAGGCCGAACGCCAGTGACCCGCGCATTCCTGGACAAGCAGCCGCACGAAGTCGCCTCCATGTTCGACGGCGTGGCGGCCAACTACGACCTCACCAATGACGTGCTGTCGCTCGGCCAGGACCGCCGGTGGCGGAAGGAGGTCGCCAAGGCGGTGGACGCGCGCCCCGCGCAGAAGATCCTCGACCTCGCCGCGGGCACCGCCACGTCGTCGCTCCCCTTCGCCGCCACCGGCGCGTACGTCGTGCCCTGCGACTTCTCCCTCGGCATGCTCCGCGAGGGCAAGAAGCGGAACCCGCACCTGCCGCTCACCGCGGGCGACGCGACGAAACTCCCCTTCAAGGACGACACGTTCGACACCGTGACGATCTCCTTCGGGCTGCGGAACGTCGTCGACACGGACGCCGCGCTGCGGGAGATGCTCCGCGTCACCAGGCCGGGTGGACAGGTCGTCATCTGTGAGTTCTCCCAGCCCACTTGGGCGCCCTTCCGCACGGTCTACATCGAGTACCTGATGCGCGCCCTGCCGCCGGTCGCCCGCGCGGTCTCGTCGAACCCCGACGCGTACGTCTACCTCGCCGAGTCCATCCGCGCCTGGCCCGACCAGCCGGCGCTCGCGGCGCGTCTCCAGAAGGCCGGCTGGTCCCGTGTCGCCTGGCGGAACCTCTCGGGCGGCATCGTGGCGCTGCACCGCGGTGTGAAGGCGTAGCCACCCCGGGAGCCGTGGGCCCGCGTCCGGCGGACACCTCCTAGCCGAGGCTCAGCCGGTAGCAGTGGGCCGGTCGCCGTGACACCGGTGACGTGTACGTCTCGGCCTGCTGCATGCCGAGGCGGCGCGCCACCGCGATCGAGCGCTCGTTGGCCGCGTCCACCATCGCGACCACGCCGCCGACGCCCGCCGCGCGCGCCCGCTCCAGGGTGAGCTGCGCCGCGGCGGTGGCGTAGCCGTGGCCCCAGGCCCGGCGGGCGAGCCGCCAGCCGATCTCGATCTCACCGGCCGGGCCCCAGGAGTGCGGCCAGGGCTGGGCGCCGGTGAAGCCGACGAGCTCGCCGTCGCCGTCCAGCACGCTCCACAGACAGAAACCGAGCTCGGCGTCGTGCCTGCGCTGCCGGGCCGTCAGTTCCTCGTAGACCGACAGTTCCGCGGGCGAACCGCCGTGGAACTCCATGACGTCGGGGTCGGCGAAGACCCGGTGCCAGGCCAGGGCGTCCTCGTCCGTGGGCACGCGCAACTGCACGGCGGGAAGCGTTTCGCTCATGGGACAGCCCTTCGGTCGGTGGATCGGTACGCCCCCATAGACTGCACATGTCCAGTGCCTTTGAGCACATGAAATCGAGTCTTCGGGAGACCCCGCCGTGGCCGAGATCCTTTCCGAACGCACCGCGGATGTGATCGTCGTCGGGGCAGGCCCGGCCGGTTCCACCACCGCGTACTACCTCGCCAAGGCCGGACTCGACGTGCTGCTCCTGGAGAAGACGGCCTTCCCGCGCGAGAAGGTCTGCGGCGACGGGCTCACCCCGCGGGCCACCAAGCAGCTGGTGTCGATGGGCATCGACATCTCCGAGGAGGCCGGCTGGCTGCGCAACAAGGGTCTGCGCATCATCGGCGGCGGGGTGCGGCTCCAGCTCGACTGGCCGGAGCTCGCGAGCTACCCGGACTACGGACTCGTGCGCAAGCGCGACGACTTCGACGAGCAGCTGGCCCGGCAGGCGCAGAAGGCCGGTGCGCGGCTGTACGAGCGCTGCAACGTGGGCGCCCCGGTCGTCGACGACCGGACCGGCCGGATCACCGGTGTGCGGGCGAAGCTCGGCGAGGAGAAGAAGGACGTCACCTTCCACGCGCCGCTCGTGGTCGCCGCCGACGGAAACTCGACCCGCCTGTCCCTGGCGATGGGCCTCCACCGGCGCGACGACCGCCCCATGGGTGTCGCGGTCCGCACGTACTTCACCTCGCCCCGGCACGACGACGACTACCTGGAGTCGTGGCTGGAGCTGTGGGACCGGCGCGGGGGCCAGGAGCGGCTGCTGCCCGGCTACGGCTGGATCTTCGGCATGGGCGACGGCACGTCCAACGTCGGACTGGGCGTCCTCAACACCTCGGCCTCCTTCAAGGAGCTGGACTGGCGCGAGGTGCTCAAGGCGTGGTGCGCGTCGATGCCGGAGGACTGGGGCTACACCCCGGAGAACATGACCGGCCCCATCCGTGGGGCGGCGCTGCCGATGGCGTTCAACCGGCAGCCGCACTACACCAGGGGACTGCTGCTGGTCGGTGACGCCGGCGGGCTCGTCAACCCGTTCAACGGCGAGGGCATCGCCTATGCGATGGAGTCGGGACAGATCGCCGCCGACGTGATCGTCCAGGCGCACGCCCGCGCCACCCCGGCCCAGCGCGAACTGGCTCTGCAGGCCTACCCGAAGATCCTCAAGGACACCTACGGCGGCTACTACACGCTGGGCCGCGCCTTCGTGAAGCTGATCGGCAACCCCAAGGTGATGAAGGTGGCGACGCAGCGGGGCCTGACCCACCCGCTGCTGATGAAGTTCACGCTGAAGATGCTGGCGAACCTCACCGACCCCACGGGCGGCGACGCGATGGACCGCATCATCAACGGACTGTCGAAGGTCGCACCGCGCTCATGACGGGCCGCTGACGGGTCCCCGCGCGGGGAACAGCCGGGAGCGGGCGCCGGACAACCGGCGCCCGCTGGGCGGGGGGCCCGCGGGCGGTATTGGGCCCTGTGGCGGCTTCTTGCCCGGCGGTGGGCCCGCGGGCGGTATTGGGCCTTGCGACGGTTCCTTGCCCGGCGGTGGGCCCGCGGGCGGTATCGGCCCCTGTGGCGGCTTCCTGCCCGGCGGCGGGCCGCGCTCGGCAACGGATCCCCGGCTGCCGCGGGCGACTCCGTGGTCCGCGACCGTCTCGGGTACGAAAAGCGCGCCGGGCCGCCGCTCCCCGGAGGGAGCGGCGGCCCGTGCATGTGTGCGGTGCGCGCTGACCCGGCAGGGTCAGAGCATGCGGACCGCGCCGCTCGGCGGGTCCCAGTCGAGGCTGCGCTCGACGACGCCGGTACCGGAGTTCTGTGCTCCGACGAACTTGCCGCCGCCCACGTAGATCGCCACGTGGTACGAGCTGCTGCGGCCACCCCAGTAGAGGATGTCGCCGGGCTTCAGGTTGCTCAGCGAGACGGCGGTGCCGCGGGACGACTGGTCGCTGGAGATGCGCGGCAGCTCGATGCCGGCCTGACGGTAGGCGGCGCGCACGAGGCCGGAGCAGTCCCAGGCGTTCGGGCCGGTGGCCCCCATGACGTACGCGTCGCCGATCTGGGCGCGCACGAAGTTGACGACGGCGGCGGCGGAGCCGGTGTTGGTCTGCGGGGCGGTGGCCACCTTGCCGGCCGTGGTGGTGGCGTTGGCGGTGAGCGCCACGCGGGCAGCGGTGCGGCTGGCACGCTGAGCGGTGGACTCGGAGGCCCGCACGGTCTGGGCCGTCTTGCGGGCGGCCTCGGCCTTGCGGACGGCCTCTGCCTTGGCGGTCTTGGCGTCCTTCGCCGCCTGCTGCGTCGCGGCGTCCTGCGTGGCCTGCAGGTCCTGGTCGGCGGCGGCCTGCTGGACGGCCACTGCGGACTGGGCGACCGCGGTCGCGAGCCCGTCGGTGAGGGTGGGCATCTCGATGGTCTCGGTCACCGGCTCGGCGTTCGCCGCACCGGCCGTACCGGCGACCGCGATGGTGCCGAGGACGCCACCGGCAACTCCGGCTCGGAGCGCGAGCTTCGAAGCGCTGCGGCGCGGCTTCCGGTGGCTGGGTATGTGAGCGGTGGTGGACATGGGAACAACCGCTATCAGGGCGCGAGGGTTCCCTTCAAGAAACGTGTGTTGCGCCACAGTTGCCGCCGGAGTGGCCGAATCCGGTGAGCCGGGACCTTTATTGACGCCGTAACGGGCAAACCGGGCATGGGCGTTCAAGGCTGTGATCACGCACTTTCAGAAAAACGCCCGAATTGCCCCACGCTTACCACCTGTTCACGAGGATGGCCAAGCCCGCTTTTCTGGCCCGAAGTCGGGAGTGGTGTAGGTCACACTTTGGTGACGGTTCCGCGGCGGTCCGGGTTCGTGAACGGGTGAACGCGTCCACCCGTCGCCCGCCAAGCCCCCCTCGCGAGTGAGGGCGCTCCTTTATCAGCCCTCCGTGCCCGTCGCCAATTTGCCCGTAGTGGCCCCTGCTTGATAATGCAAGACCGCCCTGACCAGCGGTAACAGCTGTAGATGTCACGTCTGGTGATCACTTGAGTGCTTCTCGTATGAAGATCACCGCTCATCCGACTTCATGATCCTTCGCCAGGTGGTGGAGATCACAAAGACGGCCGGGTACCCCGTGTCGCAGATCACAGACCGGCGGGCATAGGATGCGCAGCAGCCGGGCTTGTGAACTGCCTCACATGTGCAAGATCCGCGAGGCGGCGACGCGTGTCCGGTGCGGTCCAACGGTCAAGGACGACTGGAAGGAGCGAGGAGCGTGAATGCCTACGCGCCCATCCTCGTGCTCGGCGCCCTCGGGGCAGGCTTTGCGATCTTCTCCGTGGTCATGGCCACGCTTGTCGGCCCCAAGAGGTACAACCGGGCCAAGCTCGAGGCGTACGAGTGCGGCATCGAGCCGACACCCACGCCGGCCGGTGGCGGCCGCTTCCCGATCAAGTACTACCTGACGGCGATGCTCTTCATCGTCTTCGACATCGAGATCGTCTTCCTCTATCCCTGGGCCGTCACCTTCGACGCCCTGGGGTTGTTCGGGCTCGTGGAGATGCTGCTCTTCGTGCTCACCGTCTTCGTCGCCTATGCGTATGTATGGCGGCGCGGCGGCCTGGAATGGGACTAAGGGTCTGAGGGGCCACCAATGGGACTCGAAGAGAAGCTGCCGAGCGGATTCCTGCTGACCACCGTCGAGCAGGCCGCGGGCTGGGTGCGCAAGGCCTCGGTCTTCCCCGCCACCTTCGGCCTCGCCTGCTGTGCCATCGAGATGATGACCACCGGCGCCGGCCGTTACGACCTCGCACGCTTCGGCATGGAGGTCTTCCGCGGCTCGCCGCGGCAGGCGGACCTGATGATCGTGGCCGGCCGGGTGAGCCAGAAGATGGCGCCCGTCCTGCGGCAGGTCTACGACCAGATGCCGAACCCCAAGTGGGTGATCTCCATGGGGGTCTGCGCCTCGTCGGGCGGAATGTTCAACAATTACGCGATTGTGCAGGGCGTGGACCACATCGTCCCGGTCGACATCTATCTGCCGGGCTGTCCTCCGCGCCCGGAAATGCTGATGGACGCGATTCTGAAGCTGCACCACAAGATCCAGACCTCCAAGCTCGGCGTGAACGCCGAGGAGGCGGCCCGTGAGGCGGAGGAAGCGGCCCTCAAGGCGCTCCCCACCATCGAGATGAAGGGGCTGCTGCGGTGACCGACGTCAACGGGCCCAACCCCGAGAAGGACCTCAGCGCCCAGAACCTCCCCGGCCAGCGCGGCGACCACGGGGAGGAGATCCGCGTCCAGCGCGGCATGTTCGGCGCGAACAACGGCGGCGACACCTCCGGCTACGGCGGCCTCGTCCGCTCCGTACGGCTGCCGGGGCCGGCCACCCGCCCCTACGGCGGATGGTTCGACGAAGTCGCCGACGAACTCGAAGGCGCCCTCGACGAACAGGGACTCCTCCCCGAGAACGCGATCGAGAAGACCGTCGTCGACCGCGGCGAGCTGACCTTCCACATCGCCCGCGAGCACCTCGTGCGGGTCGCCAGGACCCTCCGCGACGACCCCGCCCTGCGCTTCGAGCTGTGCACGGGCGTCTCCGGTGTGCACTACCCGGGGGACAAGGGCCGCGAGCTGCACGCCGTGTACCACCTGCGGTCGATCACTCACAACCGGCTGATCCGGCTGGAGGCGAGCGCCCCCGACGGCGACCCGCACGTCCCGTCCCTCGTCGCCGTCTACCCGACCAACGACTGGCACGAGCGCGAGACGTACGACTTCTTCGGCCTGGTCTTCGACGGCCACCCGGCCCTCACCCGGATCATGATGCCGGACGACTGGCAGGGCCACCCGCAGCGCAAGGACTACCCCCTCGGCGGCATCCCCGTCGAGTACAAGGGCGCCCAGATCCCGGCTCCGGACCAGCGGAGGTCGTACTCGTGACCACCCCACACGCCCACCACGCCTCACCGGGTCCCTCCGGGACGCACCCCTCGGACGCGGAAACCCGCGAGACCACCGAGGGCACCGTCTACACGGTCACCGGCGGCGACTGGGACGAGATCGTGCAGTCCGCCGCAAAGGCCGACGACGAGCGCATCGTCGTCAACATGGGGCCCCAGCACCCGTCCACCCACGGCGTGCTCCGCCTCATCCTGGAGATCGACGGCGAGACGGTGACCGAGGCCCGATGCGGCATCGGCTACCTGCACACCGGCATCGAGAAGAACCTCGAGTACCGGACCTGGACGCAGGGCACCACCTTCGTGACGCGCATGGACTACCTCACGCCGTTCTTCAACGAGGCGGTCTACTGCCTGGGCGTCGAGAAGCTCCTCGGCATCGAGGACCAGATCCCGGACCGGGCCACGGTCATCCGGGTCCTGCTCATGGAACTCAACCGGATCGCGTCCCATCTGGTGTGCATCGCCACCGGCGGCATGGAACTCGGCGCCACCACGATCATGATCTACGGATTCCGGGACCGCGAAATGATCCTGGACATCTTCGAACTGATCACCGGCCTGCGGATGAACCACGCCTTCATCCGCCCCGGCGGCCTGGCCCAGGACCTGCCCCCCGGCGCGATGGACCAGCTGCGCGAGTTCGTGAAGACCATGAAGAAGAACATGCCCGAGTACGACAAGCTCGCCACCGGGAACCCCATCTTCAAGGCCCGGATGCAGGGGATCGGGTACCTGAACCTGGCCGGCTGCATGGCGCTCGGCGCCACCGGCCCCATCCTGCGTTCCGCGGGACTGCCCCACGACCTGCGCAAGGCCCAGCCCTACTGCGGTTACGAGACCTACGACTTCGACGTCCCGACCGCCGACACCTGCGACGCCTACGGCCGCTTCCTGGTCCGCCTCGAGGAGATGCGCCAGTCCCTCCGGATCGTCGAGCAGTGCCTCGACCGGCTGGCGCCCGGCCCGGTCATGGTCGCCGACAAGAAGATCGCCTGGCCCGCACAGCTCGCCCTGGGCCCGGACGGACTCGGCAACTCCCTCGACCACATCAAGAAGATCATGGGCACCTCCATGGAAGCCCTGATCCACCACTTCAAGCTGGTGACGGAGGGCTTCCGGGTACCGGCCGGACAGACCTACGCCACCGTCGAGTCCCCCAAGGGCGAACTCGGCGCGCACATCGTCAGCGACGGCGGCACCCGCCCCTACCGGGTCCACTTCCGCGACCCGTCCTTCACCAACCTCCAGGCCATGGCGGCGATGTGCGAGGGCGGCCAGGTCGCCGACGTCATCGTCGCCGTGGCGTCCATCGACCCCGTGATGGGAGGCGTCGACCGATGACGGCCACACCGGCGAATCAGGGGGTCGCCCTGGGGATGCCGCAGCTCCCCGCCCCCGCCTACCCGGCCGACGTGCACGCCCGGCTCGCGTCCGACGCCGAGAAGATCATCAGCCGCTACCCGGACAGCCGGTCCGCGCTGCTGCCCCTGCTGCACCTCGTCCAGTCCGAGGAGGGGTACGTCACCCGCACCGGCATGACGTTCTGCGCCGAGACGCTCGGCCTGACCACCGCAGAGGTCACCGCCGTCGCCACCTTCTACACGATGTACCGGCGCAAGCCCTCCGGCGACTATCAGGTCGGCGTCTGCACCAACACCCTGTGCGCCGTGATGGGCGGCGACGCCATCTTCGAGGAACTCAAGGAACACCTCGGCGTCGGCAACAACGAGACCACCGAGGACGGCAAGGTCACCCTCGAACACATCGAGTGCAACGCGGCCTGCGACTTCGCCCCCGTCGTGATGGTCAACTGGGAGTTCTTCGACAACCAGTCACCGGAGTCGGCACGCCGGCTCGTCGACGACCTCCGCGCCGGCCGGGACGTCACCCCCACCCGCGGCGCCACCCTCTGCACCTTCAAGGAGACCGCCCGAATCCTCGCCGGCTTCCCCGACGAACGTCCGGGCGCCATCGAACAGGGCGGCGGCGCGGGTCCCGCCTCGCTCACCGGACTGCGCCTGGCCAAGGGCGAGCACCCGCAGGACACCGACCACGGCCGGATCGTCTCCCCGCGCGACGCCGAGGAGGGTGAGTGATGACCATGTCCACCGAAGAATACGGGGGCACCTCCCGGCCGGAGGCCGGAGGAGGGACCAGCCCCGAGAAGCTGCTCTCCCCGGTACTCTCCGCCTTCTGGGACGAGAGCGCCCCCTGGACGCTGGAGACCTACCGACGGCACGAGGGCTACGAGGGGCTGCGCAAGGCCCTCGCGATGTCCCCCGACGACGTGATCGGCTACGTCAAGGACTCCGGTCTCCGCGGCCGCGGCGGCGCGGGATTCCCCACCGGGATGAAGTGGCAGTTCATCCCGCAGGGCGACGGCAAGCCGCACTACCTCGTCGTCAACGCCGACGAGTCGGAACCGGGCACCTGCAAGGACATCCCCCTCCTCTACGCCAACCCGCACTCCCTCATCGAGGGCATCGTCATCGCCTGTTACGCGATCCGCTCCTCGCACGCCTTCATCTACCTGCGCGGCGAGGTCGTCCCCGTGCTGCGCAGGCTCCACGAGGCGGTCCGCGAGGCCTACGCGGCCGGCTACCTCGGCCGGAACGTGCTCGGCAGCGGACTCGACCTCGAACTCACCGTGCACGCGGGCGCCGGCGCGTACATCTGCGGCGAGGAGACCGCCCTGCTCGACTCGCTCGAAGGCCGCCGCGGCCAGCCCCGGCTCCGTCCCCCGTTCCCCGCTGTCGCCGGTCTGTACGCGTGCCCCACCGTGGTGAACAACGTGGAGTCCATCGCGTCGGTTCCCGCGATCCTGACCAAGGGCAAGGACTGGTTCCGCTCGATGGGGAGCGAGAAGTCCCCCGGCTTCACGCTCTACTCCCTGAGCGGACACGTCGCCCGCCCCGGCCAGTACGAGGCCCCGCTCGGCATCACCCTGCGCCAGCTCCTCGACATGGGCGGCGGCATGCGCCCGGGCCACCGGCTCAAGTTCTGGACGCCGGGCGGTTCCTCCACCCCGATGTTCACCGACGAGCACCTCGACGTGCCCCTCGACTACGAAGCCGTGGGGGCCGCCGGCTCCATGCTCGGCACCAAGGCCCTCCAGTGCTTCGACGAGACGACCTGCGTCGTCCGCGCCGTCACCCGCTGGACCGAGTTCTACGCCCACGAGTCCTGCGGAAAGTGCACCCCCTGCCGCGAAGGCACCTACTGGCTCGTCCAGTTGATGCGCGACATCGAGGCCGGCAAGGGCGTCATGGAGGACCTCGACAAGCTGAACGACATCGCCGACAACATCAACGGCAAGTCCTTCTGCGCCCTCGGCGACGGCGCCGCGTCCCCGATCTTCTCTTCGCTGAAGTACTTCCGCGCGGAGTACGAGCAGCACATCCGCGGGCACGGCTGCCCCTTCGACCCGGCCAGGTCGACCGCCTGGGCCGACGAGCACCTGGAGGTGAACGCATGACGGTAACCAGTGGCGCTCCCTCCGGGAGCGGCGAGGCCGTGGCCCCCGCCGAGGACCTGGTGACCCTCACCATCGACGGCATCGAGACCAGCGTCCCCAAGGGGACCCTGGTCATCCGCGCCGCCGAACAGCTCGGCATCGAGATCCCCCGGTTCTGCGACCACCCGCTCCTCGACCCCGCCGGCGCCTGCCGCCAGTGCATCGTCGAGGTCGAGGGCCAGCGCAAACCGATGGCCTCCTGCACCATCACCTGCACCGACGGCATGGTCGTCAAGACGCAGCTCACCTCGCCCGTCGCCGAGAAGGCACAGGTCGGGGTGATGGAACTGCTGCTGATCAATCACCCGCTGGACTGCCCGGTCTGCGACAAGGGCGGAGAGTGCCCCCTGCAGAACCAGGCCATGTCCCACGGGCAGGCCGAGTCCCGTTTCGACGGGCGGAAGCGCACCTACGAGAAGCCGGTGGCGATCTCCACCCAGGTGCTCCTGGACCGCGAGCGCTGTGTGCTCTGCGCCCGCTGCACCCGCTTCTCCCAGCAGATCGCCGGCGACCCGATGATCGAACTGGTCGAACGCGGTGCCCTCCAGCAGGTCGGCACCGGCGAGGGCGACCCGTTCGAGTCGTACTTCTCCGGCAACACCATCCAGATCTGCCCCGTCGGCGCGCTCACCTCGGCCGCGTACCGGTTCCGGTCCCGTCCGTTCGACCTCGTGTCGTCCCCGTCGGTCTGCGAGCACTGCGCGGGCGGCTGCGCGACCCGCACCGACCACCGCCGCGGCAAGGTCATGCGGCGGCTCGCGGCGTACGACCCCGAGGTCAACGAGGAGTGGATCTGCGACAAGGGACGCTTCGCGTTCCGCTACGCCCAGGGCCGTGACCGGCTCACCACCCCCCTCGTCCGCAACGCCGACGGCGTCCTGGAGCCGGCGGGCTGGCCCGAGGCCCTGGCGGCAGCCGCCGCCGGACTCACCGCCGCCCGCAGCCGGGCGGGTGTGCTCACCGGCGGCCGGCTCACCGTCGAGGACGCCTACGCGTACGCCAAGTTCGCCCGGGTCGCCCTCGGCACCAACGACATCGACTTCCGGGCCCGCGCGCACAGCGGCGAGGAGGCCGACTTCCTCGCCGCCCGGATCGCCGGACGCGGCCGGGACATCGACGGCACCGGAGTCACCTACACCTCGCTGGAGCAGGCGCCGGCCGTCCTCCTCGTCGGCATCGAGGCGGAGGAGGAGGCACCCGGAGTCTTCCTGCGGCTGCGCAAGGCCTGGCGGAAGCACGGCCAGCGGACCTTCGCCATCGCCTCGCACGCCACCCGCGGACTGGTGAAGGCGGGCGGCACCGTGCTGCCCGCCGCTCCGGGCACCGAGACCGAATGGCTCGTCGCGCTGGCCGCCGGTTCCGGACTGGACGAGGTCGCGGCCGCCGCGGCGGTGGCGCTGCGCACCCCCGGAGCGGTGATGGTCGTCGGTGAGCGGCTCGCGGCCGTCCCGGGCGCGCTCTCCGCCGCCGTACGGGCCGCCGCGGCGACGGGCGCGGAGCTGGTGTGGATTCCACGGCGGGCCGGGGAGCGCGGGGCGATCGAGGCGGGCGCCGTCCCCTCGCTGCTGCCCGGCGGCCGCCCGGCCACCGATCCGCGGGCCCGTGAGGAGGTCGCGGCCGCCTGGAACGTGCGCGAACTCCCGCTGCGCTACGGACGCGACACCGGCGGGATCGTCGAGGCCGCGCTCTCCGGTGAACTGGGCGCCCTGGTCGTGGCGGGCGTCGACCCCGACGACCTCCCCGACCCGGAGCGGGTGCTGCGGGCGCTCGACGAGGTCGGCTTCCTGGTGTCGCTGGAGCTGCGGCCCAGCGCGGTCACCGAACGGGCCGACGTGGTCTTCCCCGTCGCGGCGGTCGCCGAGAAGGCCGGCACCTTCGTCAACTGGGAGGGCCGCGTGCGGCTGTTCGAGGCCGCTCTCAAGCCCGACCAGATGACCCGGGCCGTGGCCCCGGCGGACGGCCGGGTGCTGCACATGCTGGCCGACGCGATGGACGTCGGACTGGCCCTTCCCGACGTGCGGTCCGCCCGCCTGGAGATGGACCGGCTCGGCGGCTGGCGGGGCGCCCGCGCCGAGGCGCCGCAGGAGTCGCCCGCGGCGCTGCCCGCCCCGGGCGACGGCGAGGCGGTCCTCGCCGGGCACCGGCTGCTGCTGGACCAGGGCCGGCTCCAGGACTTCGACGAGGCCCTGGCCGGCACCCGGCATGCCGCGGTCGCCCGGCTCTCCGCGGCCACCGCGGCCGAGACCGGGGTGGAGGACGGCGATGTGCTGGCCGTGTCCGGTCCCGCAGGCACGGTCCGGCTGCCGCTCCGGGTGACGGTCATGCCCGACCGGGTGGTGTGGCTGCCGCTGGACTCCGTGGGCCGCGGTGTCGCGGCCGACACGGGGGCCGGTCCCGGCGACGTCGTCCGTATCGCAGCTGCCACGGAGGTGGAGGCATGAGGTACCTCGCTGCCGAAGACCTGTCGATGTTCGGCACCGACCCCTGGTGGCTCGTCGTCGTCAAGGCGGTCTTCTGCTTCGCCTTCCTGATGCTGACCGTGCTGTTCTCCATCGTGTGGGAGCGCAAGGTCGTGGCCTGGATGCAGCTGCGCATCGGACCGAACCGGCACGGCCCCTGGGGTCTCCTCCAGTCCCTCGCGGACGGCGTCAAGCTGATGCTGAAGGAGGATGTGGTCGTCCGGCGCGCCGACAAGGTGGTGTACATCCTCGCGCCGATCGTCGCCGCGGTGCCCGCGTTCATGGCGATCGCCGTGATCCCGTTCGGCCCGGCCGGCAACGAGGTGTCGATCTTCGGTCAGCGGACCAGCATGCAGCTGACCGACCTGCCGATCGCGATGCTGTACGTCCTCGCGGTCGCCTCGGTCGGCATCTACGGCATCGTCCTCGCCGGCTGGTCGTCGGGCTCGACGTATCCACTGCTCGGCGGCCTCCGCTCGTGCGCGCAGATGATCTCTTACGAGATCGCGATGGGAGCGGCGTTCGCGTCGGTGTTCCTCTACTCCGGGTCGATGTCGACCTCGGCCATCGTGGAGGCGCAGCAGGACCGCTGGTTCATCGTGCTGCTGCCGGTGTCGTTCATCGTCTACATCGTGACGATGGTCGGTGAGACCAACCGGGCGCCGTTCGACATGCCGGAGTCCGAGGGCGACCTGGTCGGCGGCTTCAACACCGAGTACAGCTCCATCAAGTTCGCGATGTTCATGCTCGCCGAGTACATCAACATGGTCACCGTCTCGGCCGTGTCGGTCACCCTGTTCCTGGGCGGCTGGCGGGCGCCGGCCCCGATCTCCACGTACTGGGAGGGCGCGAACCACGGCTGGTGGCCGCTGCTCTGGTTCGTCATCAAGGTCCAGCTGCTGCTGTTCTTCTTCATCTGGCTGCGCGGCACGCTGCCGCGGGTCCGCTACGACCAGCTGATGAAGCTGGGCTGGAAGGTGCTCATCCCGGTCTCGGTGGCCTGGCTGATGCTGGTCGCGACCGTGCGGGTGCTCCGCAACGAGAACGTGGCCTTCCAGAGCATCCTCCTCTACGTGGCCGGCGGAGTCCTCGCCGTGCTGCTGCTCTCCTTCGTCGTCGACGCCTTCCGGGACCGGAAGGCCAAGGAGGCGACCGCGGGGAAGGCCGCGGGGGCCGCCGCCTTCGACCCGATGGCGGGAGGTTTCCCCGTCCCGCCGCTACCGGGACAGACCCTGCCGTCGGTGCCCCGCCGACGTCCGCGCCACGACCGCGAGCTGATTGTCAGTGGCGGCCCCACCAGTGACATTTCCGGGGGACACCCCCGAACCCCCGGCGACAGTGACGGAAAGGAGGCTGACGGTGTCTGAGGGGACCGAGGACAAGTTCCAGAATCCTGTGGCCGGCTTCGGCGTGACCTTCAAGGCCATGTTCAGGAAGCGGCTGACCGAGCAGTACCCGGAGGAGCAGAAGACCACGGCGCCGCGCTTCCACGGCCGGCACCAGCTCAACCGTCATCCGGACGGGCTGGAGAAGTGCGTGGGCTGCGAGTTGTGCGCCTGGGCCTGTCCGGCCGACGCCATCTATGTGGAGGGCGCGGACAACACCGACGAGGAACGCTACTCGCCGGGCGAGCGCTACGGCCGCGTCTACCAGATCAACTACGCCCGCTGCATCCTGTGCGGTCTGTGCATCGAAGCCTGTCCGACCCGTGCGCTCACGATGACGAACGAGTTCGAGCTGGCCGACAGCAGCCGCGCCTCCCTGATCTACACCAAGGAGGAGCTGCTGGCGGGCCTGGAGCCCGGCATGGTCGACACGCCGCACGCGATCCACCCGGGCATGGACGAGCAGGACTACTACCGGGGGCGGGTCACGCAGGCCGCGCCGGGCACCGTCCGGCAGGTCGCCGTCTCCAAGGGAGAGGAGCCCCAGGAGGGTGCCTCGGACTTCGGGGAGCAGGAGCCGGCTTCCAAGAAGGTGATCGACGCATGAACGCCATCGCCGCCACGGCCACCTCGACCGGTGAGGCGGTCCAGTTCTGGGTGCTGGGCACCGTCGCCGTGATCGGCGCGCTGTGCACGGTGCTGATGAAGAAATCCGTCCACAGTGCGCTGTGCCTCGCCGGGACCATGATCGTCCTGGCGGTGTTCTACCTCGCGAACGGGGCGTACTTCCTCGGCGTCGTGCAGATCATCGTCTACACCGGCGCGATCATGATGCTCTTCCTGTTCGTCGTCATGCTGGTCGGCGTCACCGCGGCGGACTCGCTGAAGGAGACGATCAAGGGCCAGCGGTGGTGGGCGGCGGCCTGCGGGCTGGGCTTCGGCATCCTGCTGATCGCCGGGATCGGCCACGCCTCGCTGACGGAGTTCAACGGCCTCGCGCAGGCCAATGCCGGCGGCAACGTCCAAGGCATCGCCGCACTCCTCTTCACCAAGTACGTGTTCGCCTTCGAGGTCACCGGCGCGCTGCTCATCACCGCGGCCGTCGGCGCGATGGTGCTGACGCACCGGGAGCGCACCGAGGCCGCCCGGACCCAGCGCGAGCTGTCCGAGAAGCGGGTGCGCGAGGGCAAGCACGTGCCGCCGCTGCCCGCCCCCGGCGTCTACGCCCGGCACAACGCGGTGGACATCGCGGGCCTGCTGCCCGACGGCACCCCGTCCGAGCTGACCGTCAGCGGCACGCTGCGGGATCGCGGCCAGATCCGTGACGTGTCGGCGAAGGCGCTGGCGGATCTCAAGGCGTTGGAGCGGCGCTCCGAGGAGCGTCTGGAGCGCACCGAGGAGGCCTCGAAGTGAACCCGGTCAACTACCTCTACCTCGCCGCCCTGTTGTTCACCATCGGCGCGGCCGGGGTGCTGATCCGGCGGAACGCGATCGTGGTCTTCATGTGCGTCGAGCTGATGCTCAACGCCTGCAACCTCGCATTCGTCGCGTTCTCGCGGATGCACGGCAACCTCGACGGCCAGATCATCGCCTTCTTCACGATGGTCGTCGCCGCGGCGGAAGTCGTGGTCGGCCTCGCGATCATCGTGTCGCTGTTCCGTTCCCGCCACTCGGCCTCGGTCGACGACGCCAGTCTGATGAAGCTCTGAGGGGTCGCTGAATCGTGGAGAACCTGATTGCGCTGCTGATCGCGGCGCCCTTGCTCGGAGCGGTCGTACTGCTGTGCGGCGGGCGGCGCCTGGACCGTGCCGGCCACTGGCTCGGCGCTCTCCTCGCGGTCGTGTCCTTCGTGATCGGCGTGGTCCTCTTCGCCGAGATGCTCGGCCGCAGTGCCGACGACCGGACGATGTACCAGTCGCTGTACACCTGGATTCCGGTGGAGAGCTTCCAGGCCGACGTGGCCTTCCAGCTCGACCAGCTGTCGATGACCTTCGTGCTGCTGATCACCGGCGTGGGCTCGCTGATCCACGTCTACTCGGTCGGCTACATGGAGCACGACGACCGCCGTCGCCGCTTCTTCGGCTATCTGAACCTCTTCCTGGCGGCGATGCTGCTGCTGGTCCTCGCCGACAACTACCTGCTGTTGTACGTCGGGTGGGAGGGCGTGGGCCTCGCCTCGTACCTGCTGATCGGCTTCTGGCAGCACAAGCCGAGCGCGGCGACCGCGGCGAAGAAGGCCTTCCTGGTCAACCGGGTGGGCGACATGGGCCTGTCCATCGCCATCATGCTGATGTTCACCACATTCGGGACGTTCACCTTCGGGCCCGTCCTCGCATCGACCGGTCGGACCAGCGAGGGCATGCTGACGGTGATCGGCCTGATGCTGCTGCTCGCAGCCTGCGGCAAGTCGGCCCAGGTGCCGCTGCAGTCCTGGCTCGGGGACGCCATGGAGGGCCCGACCCCGGTCTCGGCCCTCATCCACGCGGCCACCATGGTGACCGCCGGCGTGTACCTGATCACCCGGTCCGGCGCCATCTTCAACGGCGCCCCGGAGGCGCAGCTCGCAGTCGTGGTGGTCGGCGCGGTCACCCTCCTCTTCGGTGCGATCGTCGGTTGCGCAAAGGACGACATCAAGAAGGCGCTGGCCGGTTCGACGATGTCGCAGATCGGCTACATGGTGCTGGCCGCGGGGCTAGGCCCGATCGGCTACGTCTTCGCGATCATGCATCTGGTGACCCACGGCTTCTTCAAGGCCGGACTGTTCCTCGGGGCCGGTTCCGTGATGCACGGAATGAACGACGAGGTCGACATGCGCAAGTACGGCGGTCTCCGCAAGTACATGCCGATCACCTTCGTGACCTTCGGTCTCGGCTACCTGGCGATCATCGGCTTCCCGGGCCTGTCCGGCTTCTGGTCCAAGGACAAGATCATCGAAGCGGCGTTCGCGAAGGGCGGCACCGAGGGCTGGATCCTCGGCGGTGTGGCCCTGCTGGGCGCGGGCATCACCGCCTTCTACATGACCCGGGTCATGATCATGACGTTCTTCGGCGAGAAGCGCTGGCAGCCCGCGCCCGACCCGGAGACGATCCCCGGTATCGAGCCCGGCGCGGACGTGCACGCCGGCGACATGCCCCACCCGCACGAGTCGCCGAAGTCCATGACGATCCCCATGGTCGTCCTCGCCTTCGGTTCGGTCTTCGCCGGTGCCCTGTTCTCCGTCAACGACGCCTTCCTGAAGTGGCTGGAGCCGGTCACCTCGTACGAGCACGGGCACCCGCCGATCAGTGCCGGCGCGATCACCGCCGCGACGATCGTGGTGCTGCTGATCGGCGCCGGCCTCGCCTACGGGCAGTACGGCCGGCGGCCCGTCCCCGTGGTCGCCCCGCGCGGCAGCCTGCTCACCCGGGCGGCCCGCCGCGACCTGCTCCAGGACGACTTCAACCACATCGTGCTGGTGCGCGGCGGCGAGCACCTCACCCGCTCGCTCGTGTACGTCGACCACACCCTGGTCGACGGGGTCGTCAACGGCACGGCGGCCTCCGTCGGCGGGCTGTCCGGCCGGCTGCGCAAGCTGCAGAACGGCTATGCCCGCACCTACGCGGTCTCGATGTTCGGCGGTACGGCGATCCTGATCGCCGCCACCCTGCTCATGAGGGCGGTCTGACCATGGCATTTCCCCTTCTGACGGCGGCTGCGGCGGTTCCCGCGCTCGGCGCGGTGCTCACCGCCGCCGTGCCGGCCGCCCGCCGCACCGCCGCCAAGTGGCTCGCGCTGGCGTTCTCGCTCGTCACCCTGGTGGTGGCCGCGCTCATCGCGGTGCGGTTCGACCCCGCAGGCAGCCGCTACCAGCTCACCGAGTCCCACGCCTGGATCAAGGACTTCGGTGTCCGGTACGAACTGGGCGTGGACGGCATCGCGGTCGCCCTGATCGCACTCACCGCCGTACTGGTCCCGTTCGTCATCCTCGCCGGATGGCACGACGCCGACCCCCTGGAGACCAGGTCCCCGCGCTGGCGGCCCACCCAGGGCTTCTTCGCGCTGATCCTCGCCGTCGAGGCCATGGTGATCCTCTCCTTCGAGGCCACCGACGTCTTCCTCTTCTACATCCTCTTCGAAGCCATGCTCATCCCGATGTACTTCCTCATCGGCGGCTTCGGGGACCGCGCACACACGGGCGGGGACGAGGCGGCGGCCACCCAGCGGTCGTACGCGGCGGTCAAATTCCTGCTGTACAACCTGGCCGGCGGACTGATCATGCTGGCTGCCGTCATCGGCCTGTACGTCGTCGCGGGCAGCTTCTCGCTCACCGAGATCGCCGCGGCCCGTGCCGACGGCAGCCTGGAGATGGCGGCCACCACGGAACGGCTGCTGTTCCTCGGCTTCTTCTTCGCCTTCGCGGTGAAGGCACCGCTGTGGCCGCTGCACACCTGGCTGCCCAACGCCATGGGCGAGTCGACCGCCCCGGTCGCCGTGCTGATCACCGCGGTCGTCGACAAGGTCGGCACCTTCGCGATGCTCCGCTACTGCCTCCAGCTGTTCCCGGAGGCGTCGAACTGGGCCACGCCCGTGGTGCTCGTCCTGGCGCTGATCAGCATCATCTACGGGGCGCTGCTCGCCGTCGGCCAGCGGGACATCAAGCGTCTGGTGGCCTACGCGTCGATCTCACACTTCGGCTTCATCATCCTCGGCATCTTCGCGATGACCAGCCAGGGCCAGAGCGGCGCGACGCTCTACATGGTCAACCACGGCATCTCGACCGCCGCGCTGATGCTGGTGGCCGGATTCCTGATCTCCCGGCGCGGCTCCCGGCTCATCGCCGACTACGGCGGTGTGCAGAAGGTGGCGCCGGTACTCGCCGGCACCTTCCTGATCGGCGGACTCGCCACCCTCTCGCTGCCCGGACTGGCACCGTTCGTCAGTGAGTTCCTGGTCCTGGTCGGCACCTTCACCCGGTACCCGGCGGCCGGCATCGTCGCGACGCTCGGCATCGTGCTCGCCGCGCTGTACGTCCTCGTCCTCTACCAGCGGACGATGACCGGCCCGGTGAAGCCCGAAGTGCGGGCGCTGCCCGATCTCCGGGCGCGGGAACTGGCCGTGGTCGTCCCGCTGATCGCGCTGCTCGTCCTCCTCGGCGTCTACCCGAAGCCGCTGACCGAGGTCGTCGACCCGGCCGTGCAGTACACCCTCTCCGACGTCCAGAAGACCGACCCCAAGCCCGAGGTGGAGGCGGCCAAGTGAGCACCGCAACCGTTGTCCACAGCCTGTGGACGACCATGGCGGCCGAGCCGATCGACAGGATCCCGGCCCCGCACATCGAGTACGCCCAGCTCGCGCCCGCCCTGATCGTCGTCGGCGCGGCCGTCGTGGGCGTGATGGTCGAGGCGTTCGTGCCGCGCAGGGCCCGCTACCACACGCAGGTCTTCCTGTCCGTGGTCTCCCTGGCCGCGGCGTTCGCGGCGGTCGTCGCCCTCGCGGCCGGGGGCCACGGCACGACCAAGGCGAAGGTCGCGGCGATGGGCGCGATCGCCGTCGACGGCCCGGCACTGTTCCTCCAGGGGACGATCCTGCTGGCGGCGATCATCGCCGTCTTCACCTTCGCCGAGCGCCGGCTCGACCCGGCGGCCCACGGCAACCGTGTGGACTCGTTCGCCGCCCAGGCCGCGTCCGTGCCCGGCGGCGACAGCGAGAAGGCCGCGGTCAAGGCGGGGTTCACCACCACCGAGGTGTTCCCGCTCGTCCTGTTCGCCGTGTCGGGCATGCTCGTCTTCCCCGCGGCGAACGACCTGCTGACCCTCTTCATCGCCCTCGAAGTGTTCTCCCTGCCGCTCTACCTGCTGTGCGCGCTCGCCCGGCGCAAGCGCCTCATGTCGCAGGAGGCCGCGGTGAAGTACTTCCTGCTGGGTGCGTTCTCCTCCGCGTTCCTGCTGTTCGGCATCGCCCTGCTGTACGGCTACGCGGGCTCCGTCTCCTACGCCGCAATCGCCGAAGTCGTCGACGGCACGGTTGCGGAGACCGACCCGGCGCTTGCCACCACAATGGGCAACGACGTGCTGCTGCTCATGGGCTTCGCGATGGTGCTCATGGGGCTGCTGTTCAAGGTGGGCGCGGTCCCGTTCCACATGTGGACCCCGGACGTCTACCAGGGCGCTCCGACCCCGGTCACCGGCTTCATGGCCGCCGCGACGAAGGTCGCCGCGTTCGGTGCGATGCTCCGCCTGCTCTACGTGGTGCTGCCGGGACTGGCCTGGGACTGGCGCCCGGTCATGTGGGGCGTCGCGATCATCACCATGCTGGGCGGGGCGATCGTCGCGATCACCCAGACCGACATCAAGCGGCTGCTCGCCTACTCGTCCATCGCGCACGCCGGGTTCATCCTCGCCGGTGTCATCGCGGCCAACGAGCAGGGCATCTCGTCCGTGCTCTTCTACCTGGCCGCGTACTCGTTCGTCACGCTCGGCGCGTTCGCGGTCGTCACCCTGGTGCGCGACGCGGGGGGCGAGGCCACCCACCTGTCCAAGTGGGCCGGACTCGGCCGTCGTTCGCCGCTGGTGGCCGCCGTCTTCGCGGTGTTCCTGCTCGCCTTCGCCGGTATCCCGCTGACCTCCGGCTTCACCGGGAAGTTCGCCGTCTTCCGGGCGGCGGCCGAGGGTGGTGCGGGTGTGCTGGTCGTGATCGGTGTGATCGCGTCCGCGGTCGCCGCGTTCTTCTACATCCGGGTGATCGTCCTGATGTTCTTCAGCGAGCCCAAGCCGGAGGGCCCCACGGTCGCCGTCCCGTCGGCCTTCACCTCGCTGGCGATCTCCCTCGGCGTGGCCGTCACGGTGGTCCTGGGCGTGGCACCCCAGTACTTCCTGGACCTGGCGAACCAGGCGAGCGTGTTCGTGCGCTGACCGGCGGACACATCCACGCAGTGCAGCCCGGCCCCCCGACAGCGGGGAGCCGGGCTGCGCCCGTGGAGGGCGGGCGGCGCCGGGCTACTCGCCTCCGCTGCGACGCGGTGTGATCCTGGTGAGGTCCAGATCGGCGGTGAACGGAGCCGCCACCTTCATCCGCTCGCGGAAGATCCCGACGCTCGTGTAGGCGCCGGTGGCCGGTTCGAGCTCGAAGGCGTGGACCACGGCGAGGCCCTTCTCGTTCTCGACCCGCCAGTAGTGGGGGATGCCCGCTCGCGCGTACTTCAGCGGCTTGGTCTCCCGGTCCCGCGAGACGGAGTCGGCCGAGACGACCTCCACGGCCAGCAGGACGGCTCCGGCCGGGAAACGGGTCTGGTCCGCGTCCTCGACCACGTCGGCACGCACCACGATCACGTCCGGCTCGGGCCGGTTCTGGCGGTCGATGTCGATGGTGAACTCGCGGATGACCTCGTAGTCGTCCGGGGCCAGTGACTGGAGCTGCCATTCGAAGAAGCTCACAGCGCGCGAGTGGAAGAGAGTCTGCGGACTCACGAAGACCAGGCTCCCGTCGATCAGTTCCGTGTGGGGAGGCAGATTCGGAAGCCGGTCCAGGTCGTCGGCGGTCCAGCCGCCCTCCGGCGGCATCGGCCAGGTGGGGGTGGACGCCTTCGGGTCGACGCTCATCAGTGCTCCCATGGGACGGAGTCTCGCCGGTCCCTTCAGACTATCGACCGCAAACGGGCAGGCGGTTCCACGTACGTGGGAACGTCATCGTGCGCTTGACGTGGGCAGCCTGTGGAAAAGTCCGGACGTGTCGGCGGGGACGCCTATGGTGGAGCAAGTGGTGACGCCCGAGACACGGGGGATGACGATGGACGCGTCCGTGAGGACAACGGACAGCGAGGCGCTGGCCGCGCTGCGGCGGGTCTTCGGGTACGAGGCCTTCCGCGGCGAGCAGGAAGCCGTCATCGAGCATGTGGTGGCCGGCGGGGACGCCGTCGTCCTCATGCCGACCGGCGGCGGCAAGTCGCTCTGCTACCAGATCCCGTCCCTGGTCAGACCCGGCACGGGCGTGGTCGTCTCGCCCCTCATCGCGCTGATGCAGGACCAGGTGGACGCGCTGCGGGCGCTCGGTGTGCGTGCCGGGTTCGTCAATTCCACGCAGGACTTCGACGAGCGGCGCGTCGTCGAGGCCGAGTTCCTCGCCGGTGAACTGGACCTGCTCTATCTGGCGCCTGAGCGGCTGCGGCTCGACTCCACCCTCGGTCTGCTCTCGCGCGGGAAGATCTCCGTCTTCGCGATCGACGAGGCGCACTGCGTGTCGCAGTGGGGCCACGACTTCCGTCCCGACTACCTGGCCCTGTCGCTTCTCGGCGAGCGCTGGCCGGACGTCCCGAGGATCGCGCTCACGGCGACGGCCACGCCCGCGACGCACCAGGAGATCACCCAGCGGCTGGGTATGCCGAGGGCACGCCACTTCGTGGCGTGCTTCGACCGGCCCAACATCCAGTACCGGATCGTGCCCAAGGCCGACCCCAAGAAGCAGCTGCTGTCCTTCCTGCGCGAGGAGCACGCGGGCGACGCGGGCATCGTGTACTGCCTGTCGCGCAGCTCCGTGGAGAAGACGGCGGAGTTCCTCACCCGCAACGGCGTCGCGGCCGTGCCGTACCACGCCGGCCTGGACGCCGGCACCCGCGCGGCGCACCAGGCCCGCTTCCTGCGCGAGGACGGCCTGGTCGTGGTCGCCACGATCGCCTTCGGCATGGGTATCGACAAGCCGGACGTACGGTTCGTCGCCCACCTCGACCTGCCGAAGTCCGTCGAGGGGTACTACCAGGAGACCGGCCGCGCAGGCCGTGACGGGCTGCCGTCGACGGCCTGGATGGCGTACGGCCTGAACGACGTCGTGCAGCAGCGCAAGCTGATCCAGTCGGGGGAGGGCGACGAGGCCTTCCGCCGGCGGGCCGCCGCGCACCTGGACGCCATGCTCGCGCTGTGCGAGACGGCCCAGTGTCGCCGTGGCAATCTGCTCTCCTACTTCGGACAGGACCCGCGGCCAGGGGGCTGCGGCAACTGCGACACCTGCCTCACTCCGCCGGAGACCTGGGACGGCACCATCGCGGCACAGAAGGTGCTGTCCACGGTGGTGCGGCTGAAGCGTGAGCGCGGGCAGAAGTTCGGCGCGGTGCAGATCGTCGACATCCTGCTGGGCCGCCGCACCGCCAAGGTGATCCAGTTCGACCACGACCGGCTCTCCGTGTTCGGTATCGGCGAGGAGCTGGCCGAGGGCGAATGGCGGGGCGTGATACGCCAGTTGCTGGCGCAGGGGCTGCTCGCCGTCGAGGGCGAGTACGGGACGCTGGTGCTGACCGAGGAGAGCGGGTCCGTCCTCAGGCGGGATCGGGAGGTGCCGCTGCGCAAGGAGCCGAAGCGGCCGACGGCCGCGCGGCCCGCCCGGGGCGAGCGCAAGCCCGCGGCTGCGGCCGCCGAACTGCCACCGGAGCTGCTCCCCGCCTTCGAGGCCCTGAGAGCCTGGCGCGCCGAACAGGCCCGCGAGCAGGGCGTCCCGGCGTATGTCGTCTTCCACGACGCCACGCTCCGGGAGATCGTCACGGCCTCGCCCACGTCGGTGGCGGACCTGGGCCGGATCGGCGGCGTGGGGGAGAAGAAGCTCGCGACCTACGGGGAGGGTGTGCTGCGGGTGCTCGCCGCCCTGGAGGGGAACGCGGTCCCGTCCGGCACCCAGGGAGGGGAAGAGGACCCGGGCGGGCCCGCCCCGGCCACGGGCACGGAGCACGTCTCCGAGCCCGCCCCGGCCACGGGCGCGGAGCCCGAGCCGTACGACTGGCCCGAGCACGAGCCGGACGACTGGGCGTAGGAGCAGCACGGGAACGGCGTAGGAACGGCACGGGAACGCTCACAGGCCGCGCGCCGCAGGCCCCGACGTCCGCGTCGGAGCCCGTGCCCGCGGGTACGCGGTGTGCGTCCCCCGACGACGTGATCGGCCACGTCAGGCACTCCGGTGTCCGTGGACCGGGGTCCTCACGACCCTGTCGTGTGGTCATGCCCGCACACACGGAGGCGGCGCACAAGGAGACCCGCACGCACGGAGGCGGCCCGCCCCGGATCTGCGGCTCCCGGTTGGTCGTGCCCGAAGCCTTGACGCTGTACAGCGTCAGTGCTTCTCTCCTGTCACCGCTTACGCCGTAAGTTTCCGATACTGCCGTGGAGTGCTGGAGAGATGCCCGTGCGGACCACTCGGATCGGCCGACGGCGCACCGCCACCACCGTCCACCATCTCGACTGCGCCCCCATGCGTCCGATCGCCGGCGCACCGCTGGTGGCGCACTGCCTGCTGGTGCTGACCGGACGTGGTCTCGCCCTCGTGGACACCGGCCTCGGCTCGGCGGACGTATCCGACCCGCGGCGACTCGGCGGCCTCTTCCGCCGGGCCGCGCGGCCCGTGCTCGACCCGTGCAACACCGCGGCGCACCAGATCAAGGCGCTCGGCCACCACCCGGACGACGTGCACGACATCGTGCTCACCCACCTCGACCTGGACCACGCCGGCGGGATCTCCGACTTCCCGCGGGCGCGGGTCCACGTCATGGGCGACGAGTACCGCACGGCGATGCGGCGCGACACCCGCCTCGAAGCGAGCCGTTACGTGCCCGACCAGTGGGCGCACGGACCCAGGTGGGTCGTCCACGACCGCCCCGACACCGACTGGCTCGGACTGCCCGCCGTGCAGGTGATGCGGGCGCCGGACATCCTGCTCGTGCCGATGCCCGGCCACACCCGCGGTCACGCCGCCGTGGCGGTCCAGGAGCGCGACCGCTGGCTGCTGCACGCGGGCGACGCGTACTTCTTCCGCGGCGAGGTCGACCTGCGCCGGCAGCACTGCCCGGGCCTGGTAGCCCTCCAGCAGCGGTTCCTCGCGGACGACCACGAGCTGCGCGTCAGCGGGCTGGAGCGGCTGCGCGAGCTGCGCCGCGCCAATCCGACGCAGGTGCGGATGTTCTCGGCGCACGACGCCCACGAGTTCGAGCTGCTGAGGGACGGCTGAGGGGGTGTCCGGCCCTGATCCACCGGACACCCGTCGGTGCCTACGCGGCCGGGACCACGCGTCCCGTCACCTCGCCGAGGCCGATGCGCGTGCCGTCGGGGCCGGGCGCCCAGGCCGTCAGGGTGACCTCGTCGCCGTCCTCCAGGAACGTCCGCTTGCCTTCGGGGAGGTCGAGCGCGTCACGGCCGTTCCACGTCAGCTCCAGCAGTGAGCCGCGCTGCTGCACCTCGGGGCCGCTCACCGTGCCGGAACCGAACAGGTCGCCGGTGCGCAGCGAGGCGCCGTTGACCGTCATATGGGCGAGCTGCTGGGACGCGGTCCAGTACATGGAGGCGAACGGCGGCTCCGCCACCGTCCGGCCGTTGATCCGGACCTCGATCCGCAGGTCGTAGCCGCCCGGCTCGTCCTCGCCGGAGTCGTCCAGATACGGCAGCACCGGGACGTCCCGGGCCGGCGGCGCCACCCGGGCCGCGTCGAGGGCCTCCAGCGGGGTCACCCAGGCCGACACGGATGTGGCGAAGGACTTGCCGAGGAACGGGCCCAGCGGCACGTACTCCCAGGCCTGGATGTCCCGTGCGGACCAGTCGTTGAGCAGGGACAGCCCGAAGACGTGGTCCCGGAAGTCGCCGAGCGCCACCGGGCGGCCCTGCTCGGACGGGACGCCGACGACGAAGCCGACCTCGGCCTCGATGTCCAGCTTCACGGACGGGCCGAAGACGGGTGCCGGGTCGGTGGGCGCCTTGCGCTGGCCGGCGGGCCGCACCACGTCGGTGCCGGACACGACGACCGTGCCGGACCGGCCGTGGTAGCCGATCGGCAGGTGCTTCCAGTTCGGGGTGAGCGGCTCGCCGTCCGGGCGGAACATGCGGCCGACGTTCGCCGCGTGGTGCTCGCTCGCGTAGAAGTCGACGTAGTCGGCGACTTCGTACGGCAGGTGCAGGGTCACGGCGGAGAGCGGGTGCAGCAGCGGCTCGATCTCGGTGCGGTGGGACGGCACGGTCACCCAGGCCGTCAGCGCACGCCGGACGTCGCGCCAGGTGGTGCGTCCGGCGGCCATCAGGGGGTTCAGGGACGGCTGGTCCAGCAGGGACGCGTAGGGGGAGCCCAGGGCGTGGGCGGCCGCGCCCGCGTCCAGCACGTGGTCTCCGATCCGGACACCGACGCGGCGGCGCCCGGGCTCGTCCGGGGTGGAGAAGACGCCGTACGGAAGGTTGTGCGGGCCGAAGGGATCGCCCTCGGCGAGGTCGAGCGGGCTCTGCTCGGGCATCAGGGTCGTGCCTGCCTTTCCGCGGAGTCCGGGGTGTCGTGTGCCCCCCGGTGTGACGCATGTCGAGGGACACGTTACGTCGGGCCGTCACGCCAGGGCAGCGCGGCCGGTGAGTACCGGCGTCGCCCGTGTCCGTGGCGGTCGTTGCGGGGTGGTGCCGGGACGGGCGGACACGGCGCGCGGGGCATGCCCGTGCCGCGGCCGGCCCGGCGCGGGCACGCCCCGCCAGGGCGGTACGTGCCCGCGGCGCCGGTCACCCCGCGACGCGCGGGATCCGCTTCTCCCATGTCCGGTGGAAGACGACCTCGCCCGCCTCGCGGCACATCAGCGTGTCCGTGGTGATGAAGTCGTCCGCGTCGCAGGTGATCTCGGAACGGGTCTGGACGGTCACGTCCCAGCGGGAGGTGGGGCGGTGCATCCGGATCGCCCAGTCGGACCGGG
Source organism: Streptomyces sp. NPDC030222 (assembly GCF_055573115.1). Taxonomy (NCBI): domain Bacteria; kingdom Bacillati; phylum Actinomycetota; class Actinomycetes; order Kitasatosporales; family Streptomycetaceae; genus Streptomyces; species Streptomyces sp. NPDC030222. Next base: position 132,612 of record NZ_JBVICA010000013.1, on the reverse strand, counting down.
TCCGGGCGGAGAGGGGGTCGTCGTCGAGGACCGTGTAGGTCTCGGAGGCGTCCTCGGTGACCTCCAGGCCGTCCGGGAGCACACGGGTGCCGCCGTGCCGGGGATCCACCTCCAGCCGCCATTCGCCGCGCGCCACGTCCCGGACGACCACCCGCGCGGGGCGCTGCTCCGCGGGCTCCGGGGCCGCCCCGGCGAGCGGCTCGGACTGTTCGGGCTCGGCGAAGGCGAGTCCGTCCTGGGAGGGGGACCGCAGCGGCAGCTCCAGGACGCAGCCCGCCGGGTCGAGGACGAAGCCGTCCGCGTGGGGCTGCGGCCAGACCCACGGCCAGTACGCGGAGGAGACGGCGAGCCGGATGCGGTGGCCGGGCTCGAACGAGTGGCCGATGCCGCCCAGTTCGAACTCGACGTCCTCCTTGGCGCCCGGCGGCCACGGTTCGGCTTCCTCGTGGCCGTTGCGCATCGCCAGGTTGAGCGCTCCCCGGGTGACCAGTGCGGACGAGCCGTCGGGGGCGATGTCGCAGAGCCGGGCGACCACCTGGCCGGCCGGTGCCTCGCAGCGCAGTCGCAGCCGTACCCGGGGTCGGCCGAGGACGTCGACCGGTTCATCGGCGACCGGGAACTCGAAGCAGGCCGACTTGGCGTCCTCGTCGCGCTGGTCGGGCGGCAGGTCCCCGTCGCGGCCGAGCGGCCGGACGGCTCCGGCGTCGATCCCGGTGTGCTGCGGGGACCGGACGACGACGGGTCCGCCCTGCATCCGGTAGGCGACGACGGACACCTGGGGGGACGGCCAGGCGGTGTCGGCGGCCCAGCGGCCGGGCGTCTGCGGGCTGTCGGTGCCGGGGCGGCGGGAGCCGCCGATCCAGGACCGCAGCAGCGGCTCGTCCATGATGCCGGTGTCCCGGCCCTTGAGGTGGTGGTCCCACCAGCGCAGCGTCTCCTGGAGGAAGCCGATCGCCGGTCCGGGGGGCAGTTCCTGGTCCGGGTAGTGGTGGGACCAGGGGCCGACGAGTCCCCGGACCCGGTCGGGGCCGAGCTGCTCGACGAGCCGCAGCACGGCGTCGCGGTGCGGATCGTGCCAGCCGCCGACGACGAGGACCGCGGCCCGGATCTCGCCTGCATCGGCTCTGAGGCCGCCGTGGTGCTGCCAGTACTCGTCGCGGGTCTGGTGCGCGAGCCAGGTGTGCACGGGGGGCTCGACCGCTTCGAGCCGCTTCAGCCACAGGTCGCGCCATTCCTTTCCGGCGTGCGCGGGGTCGGGTGGCCGCGCGGTGAAGGCGAGCGCGGCCGCCGCGCCGGAGTGCATCCCGGCGGCGAGGACCGAGCCGCCCAGGTAGTGCACGCCGTTGTCGTAGCCGTCGTCGGTGGAGCAGACGGCCACCACGGCCTTGAGCGGCTCGGGCGCGAGCGCGGCGATCCGCAGCGCGCGGAGTCCGCCGTGTCCGAGGCCGAAGGCCCCGACGTTGCCGTCGCACCAGGGCTGTTCGGCGAGCCAGAGGACGACGGCGGCGCCGTCCTCGTCCTCGGTCGTGTCGCGTGCGTCGCCGGGGACGCCCTCGCTGTTGCCGTGGCCGCGCACGTCGACGCGTACGGAGGCGTAGCCGTGGCCGGCATACCAGGGGTGCCGTTGCCGGTCCCGGGGCGCGGACCAGTCGGTGAGCCGGTCGGCCTGGTACTCCAGCAGGGCGGGGACGGGTTCGCCGGTCACCGGACGCCGGACACGGGCGTACAGGTGCGTGCCGTCCGGGAGCGGGATGCGGATGTCTTCGCAGGTGGTCTCGTACGGGAAGCGGGTGCGGATCTGCATGGCGTTCGACCTCGGTGGACGGGAATGCGCGGGGGGTGGGGGTCGGGGCGGCACGGAGGGGGTCGGGGCGCGGCACGGGGACCGATGACGCTTCGGAGTAAAAAGACTACTTCAGGTCATATCAACCGATCCGGAACATACCGGTGGTCACGGGAAGGCGCCCACGGCGATCGAAAGTCGACCGGATACGCTGACTTGAGTGAAGGCAGCGACACATCGACAATCCGTGTGATCGTCAGCAGACAGGAGTACCCCTCGTGACCGTCGTCGGGCCGTTCGGACTGAGCGTGCGGGACCAGGCTCTTGAGGCCGATGTCCAGACCGGGTTGGCGGCTGTCGAGGCGGGACTGCTCGATGCCACCAAGAGTGAGGTCCCGTTCATCACGGAGGCCGCGCAGCATCTCGTCCGCGCGGGGGGCAAGAGGTTCCGCCCGCTGCTGGTGATGCTCGCCGCGCAGTTCGGCGATCCGCACGCGCCGGGTGTCGTGCCCTCCGCGGTGGTGGTCGAACTGACCCATCTGGCGACGCTGTACCACGACGACGTCATGGACGAGGCGGACGTCCGCCGCGGCGTGCCGAGCGCCAACAGTCGCTGGGGCAACTCGGTCGCGGTGCTCACCGGTGACTTCCTGTTCGCCCGTGCGTCGCACATCCTCGCGGACCTGGGCCCGGAGGCCGTCCGGATCCAGGCCGAGGCGTTCGAACGGCTGGTGACCGGTCAGATCCTGGAGACCGCCGGTCCGCGCGACGGCCGTGACCCGGTCGAGCACTACCTCGAGGTCCTCGCCGGCAAGACCGGTTCGCTGATCGCGGTGTCGGGCCGGTTCGGCGCGATGATGGCCGGCGCCGACGAGCGGGTCGTGGACGTCCTCACCCAGTACGGCGAGCGGCTCGGCATCGCCTTCCAGCTCGCCGACGACGTCCTCGACATCGCCAGTGACTCCCACGAGTCCGGCAAGACGCCCGGCACCGACCTGCGCGAGGGCATCGCGACCCTGCCCGTGCTGCGACTGCGCGAGCAGGCCGCACAGCACGGCAGCCCGGAGGACCTGGAGCTGCTGGAGCTGCTCGACGGCGATCTCGCCGACGACGCCCGGCACGCGGAGGTGCTGGCCCGGCTGCGCGTCCACCCCGCGCTGGAGCAGGCCCGCCGGGACACCGTCCGGTACGCCGAGGAGGCGCGCGCGACGCTGGCGCCGCTGCCCGACGGCTTCGCCAAGGCGGCGCTGGTCGAACTGTGCGACGCGGTGGTCCACCGGGCCGGCTGACGCCCCGTTCGGGAACCCGCTGTTCACCTTCCCGGAAGGGCGCCGACGGCACCTGCGCGTTCGAGCAGCGGGACGTCCGGGCGGTGCCGGCGGCGGGATCGCCCCTTCCTTCGCCGTACCCGGCTCCGGGACCCCGCAGTGCGTCGCCCCGACCGCAGCGCGGTCACCGGAAAGGTGCTCCAAGCCGCCGGCCGGGGAGGGCGACATCCCCGAGCTCGACCTCCGGGCGACTCCGTCCGGTGCGCAGCACGGGCTGTTCTCGAAGACCGGCGAGATCCTCCGGCCTCCGGCTGGACACGGTGGGTGGCTTCGTCCCCGGCCGACGCCTGCCGGGGGCTCGGTCGTGGGCGTCCCCTACGGGGCGGACCACGTGTTCGTCCAGCGGTGACACAAGGGCCGGTGACGCCGAGCGGTCGAGACGCCCGGCCTCCGTGTCATCCCCAAGCAGTACGCCGAGTTGAGCCCGCGGGCTGACGCGCGGGGCAGGGGCGGTTTGGTCAGATGGTGGTACAAGGCGACCACGGAGGTAAGGCAATCATGGCACCGAACGACAGCGCACCGGTCACCGCCGTGACCGAGGAGCCCGGGGGGCGCCGGCGGAAGGCGGCGCGCTACCTGGTTCCGGTCACGGTGGCGGGCGTGGCCGCGGCGACCATCGGACTGGTCCCGGCACTGGCCGCGTCCGGTGACCCCGATCTGCCGAAGATCACCGCCCAGGAGCTCATCGAGAAGATCGCGCAGTCCGACACGGAGCAGCTCTCGGGCACGGTGAAGATCCGCACCGATCTGGGTCTGCCCTCGCTGGCCGGTCTCGACCTGGGGGCGTTCGCCCCGAGCGGTGCGGCCAAGGCTGACGGGGCGAAGGGTGACGGGGCGGCTGCCTCGCCCCAGGAGAAGCTGATGGAGCTGGCGTCCGGCACGCACACCGTGCAGGTCGCCGTCGACGGGCCGGACCGCCAGAAGGTCACCGTGACGAGCGGCGGCTCCGAGTACAGCATGATCCACAACGGCAAGGACGCCTGGATCCACGACAGCACCGCCAAGGAGGCCGTCCACTTCGAGACCGAGCCGGCGGGTCGCGGGCACAAGGACGAGCAGCCGCCGGTGACCCCGAAGGACATGGCGCAGGAGGTGCTGAAGGCGGCCGACAAGACCACCTCGATCACCGTCGACGGCACGGCCAGTGTCGCGGGTCGCGACGCCTACCAGTTGCTCGTCAAGCCCAAGCAGAGCGGTTCGACGGTCGGCGGCATCCGGATCGCGGTCGACGCCAGGACGGGCACGCCGCTGAAGTTCACCCTGACCTCGTCCGAGGGCGGGAAGGCCGTGGTCGACGCGGGGTTCACCACCGTCGACTTCGGCAAGCCGGCCGCGAGCACCTTCGTCTTCACCCCGCCCAAGGGCGTGAAGGTCGTCGAGGGCGACGAGGCGCACGACGCCCGCCCGGGCAAGGGCGCCGGCAAGGACAGGCACGACGGCCCGTCGCCGGAGGAACTGAAGGCGCTGGAGAAGGAGTTCGGCGGCCTCGCCCCGGACGGGGCCGAGGGCGTGAACGTGATCGGCGAGGGCTGGACCGCCATCGCCGAGATCAAGGCCCCCGGCGGCGCGGACGTGCCCACGTCGAAGGACGCCGAGAAGCTGCCGCCCGAGGCGGGCCGGCTGTTCGACGCGCTCGGCGACAAGGTCTCCGGCAAGTTCGGGTCGGGCACCATCTTCAAGACCCGACTGGTCAACGCCCTGCTCACGGACGACGGCCGGGTCTACGTCGGTGCGGTCACCCAGGACATGCTGGTGAAGACGGCCGACGCGGCCACCAAGTAGCCGTCGGCGCTCGGGGCGGCAGCGGCCCCGGGAAGACGGAGGACGGGGTTCCGCGCGCCACTCTGCGCGGAGAACCCCGTCCTCGTGTCCGGTGCCGGACCGCGGAGCCGACCCCCGTGACGGCTCCGCGGTCTGGTATCGACACGATACGTGCCGTTTCCTCTGCGGGACATTGTTGAAGCGGAATATTCCGGTGTCAATACGCTGTGTAATGCCCGCCCCTAGACTGGACGAGTGACCGCGATCCCCAATCCGCAGCGCCGCAGCGAGAAGTCACACCAGGCGATCCTCGCCGCCGCCCTCGCTCTGTGCGCGGAGAACGGATACGGGCGGGTCACCGTCGAGGCCATCGCCGCGCGCGCCGGTGTGAGCAAGAAGACGATCTACCGCTGGTGGCCCTCCAAGGGGGCGGTGCTGCTGGAGGCGCTGACGGACATCGTGGTCGCGAACACACCGTTCCGCGACACCGGAGATCTGGCCGCCGATCTGCACACCCACATCTGCGGGGTGGTGAAGCTGCTCTCCACCGCACCGCTCGGCCCCGCCTACAGCGGGATCCTCTCCGAGATGAGCCATGACGAGGACCTCGCGCAGTCGGTCAACGAACAGCTGGTCGGCCCGCGTGTCGAAGCTGCCAAGGAGCGACTGCGCAGCGCACAGCGGCAGGGAGACCTCGGCGGGGACGCGGACCTCGACCTGATCGTCGAGATGCTCTACGGGCCGGTCTACTACCGCCATGTGCTCCGCCGCCCCCCGCACACCCCGGAGCGCGTCCAGGCCCTGGTGGGGCGGGTGCTGCGCGCGTACGGCTGACGCGGTCCGCCGTCCGCCGTCAGGACAGGAACGACTTGGCGCGCGCCAGGGCGGCCGTGTCGTCCAGTACGTCGCCGGGGGCGCTGCCGACCCCCAGCAGCACACCGCCCCAGTTCATCCCCAGGTAGTCCGCGGTGCTGCGAAGGATGCCGACGAGTGGGTCGGCCTGTGTGTGATCGCTGTCGGCGAGCGCGGTGACGCCCCACATCGTGCGGCCGGCCATCCGCTCCTTGAAGTCCGCGCCCGGCACCCGCAGCCATCCCGACCAGTGGTCCAGGTAGCGCTTCACCGGCGCCGAGACGCTGTACCAGTACAGCGGTGAGGCGATCACCAGATCGGTCGCGGAGAGCGTGGCGTCGAGCAGGCGGGCGGCGTCACCCTCGGGCTCGGGGTGGACCCCGTCGCCCTCGTGCCGCAGGTCCTCGAACTCGGGCAGCTGCAGATCGGTCAGTCGCAGCCACTGCTGCCCGGTGTCCTCGGGCAGCTGCTCGGCGGCGACACGGGCCAGGGTCTCGGTGTTGCCGTCGGTGCGATTGCTGCCCAGCAGGAACAGGAAGGATCGGGACATGCTGTTTCTCCCCACATACGCCGCATACGGGTGACTCCATGCGTGTGCAGTATATGCACACGCATGGAGTCGTGGGGCCGGGCCGGGACAGCCGGCAGCGAGGACCGGCCGGGTCAGACGGCGAGTCGGCTCAGACGGCGAGCCGGCTCAGAAGACCAGCTTCCAGCTGTTGATGTATCCGGTGTCCAGCGCGGCCACGTCCTGGACCCTCAGCTTCCAGGCACCGTTGGCCGCCTCCGAGGAGGCGTTCACCGTGTACGTGGTGATGACGTTGTCGGCCGAGTCGCCGGAGCTGGAGTTCTTCAGCCGGTACGCCGTGCCGTCCGGTGCGATCAGGTCCACGACCAGGTCGCCCCGCCAGGTGTGCCTGATGTCCACGCCCACCTGCAGTGCCGCGGGGGCGTTGCCCGTGCGGCCGGCCACGGAGATCGTGGACGTCACCGCGGCGCCGTTGTCCGGAATCGAGACGTCGGTGCCGTTCTCGTACGCCTCCGGCGGGACCGTCGTGCCCGTGCCGAGCGTCCAGATGGCGTGGGCGATGGCGTCGCTGTTCCGGTCCAGGGCGGTGTCGTTGATGTTCGACGTGGTGTCGCAGGACGAGTGGTAGCAGCGGTCGAACGCCTGGCCGGACGTACCGCCCCACTTCTGGGCCTGCGCGGCCGTCTTGGTGCGGCCGGCGCCGGTGAAGAGCCCGCCGACCCGGATGCCCGCGTTCTTGAACGACGCGTGGTCCGAGCGTCCGTCGCCCTCGGTCTCTATCTCGGTTGCCACGCCGATCCCGGTGAACCAGTCCTTGAACACCTTCTCCAGTTCGGCGTCGTCGTCGTAGACGAAGTAGCCCGGGTTCGGCGAGCCGATCATGTCGAGGTTCAGGTACGCGGAGATCTTGGAGCGTTCGGCGGCCGGCAGGTTGTTGACGTAGTACCGCGAGCCGACCAGGCCGAGCTCCTCGGCGCCCCACCAGCCGAAGCGGAGGTGCTTCGTCGGCTGGAGCTGGGCCCGCGAGACGGCGAGCGCGGTCTCCAGGACGGCCGCGGAGCCGGAACCGTTGTCGTTGATCCCGGCGCCGGAGCTGACCGAGTCGAGATGGGCGCCGGTCATCAGCACCTGGTCGGGATCGCCGCCGGGCCAGTCGGCGATCAGGTTGTAGCCGGTGGCCCCGCTGGAGGTGAACTGCTGGAGGGTCGTGGTGAATCCGGCCGCGTCCAGCTTGGCCTTCACGTAGTCGATCGAGGCCTTGTAGCCCGTTCTGCCATGGGCCCGGTTGCCGCCGTTGGCGGTCGCTATCGACTGCAGCTGGGTCAGGTGCGCCTTGACGTTGGCGACCGGGATGTCCGGCGCGGCCGCCGTCGTGACCGGGGCCGCCGGGGCGGCCTGTGCGGAGGGGGCCACCAGGCCCGCGAGGGCGAGTGCGGCGGCCGCGGCGACGGCCGGTCGTATGGAGAGTCTCATGTGTGTGGGGGCTCCGAATTCCGTATGGGTTGGACGGAACGTGCGAGACGCCCTGCGGCTTCGGAGCCGCAGGGCGCTGGAGCAGATGGAGCGGGCGGAACGTCTGGAGCAGTTCGGCGCTGTGATGCGTCGTGCGTGCCTGATGTTCAGCGAGGGTTTGACTCTCCGTCAAGAGAAGAAACAGGACACCGTGGTTCGGCTATCGGACGCTCTCCGGCTCCGGTGCGTCCGCGGCGACGGCCGACGGGACCCGGGCCGCCGCGAGCGCGGCCCGCCCCTTGCGGGCGGTGCGCAGCGCGTCCCAGGTCAGCACGGTGAGCGCCAGCCACACCAGGGAGAAGCCGGCCCACCGCTCGGCGGGCATGGCCTCGTGGAAGTAGGCGACGCCGAGCAGGAACTGGAAGACCGGCGCGAGGTACTGGAGCAGGCCGAGCGTGGACAGCGGAACCCGGATCGCGGCGGCCCCGAAGCACACCAGCGGGACGGCGGTCACCAGACCGGTCGAGGCGAGCAGCGCGGAGTGACCGGCGCCCTCCGCGCCGAAGGACAGGCCGCCGTCGACGCCCAGCCACACGAGGTAGCCGAGGGCGGGCAGGAACTGGAGGGCCGTCTCCGCCGCCAGCGACTCCAGGGCGCCGATGTTGACCTTCTTCTTCACCAGGCCGTAGACGGCGAAGGAGAAGGCGAGCGTCAGGGAGATCCACGGGAGCCGGCCGTGTCCGACGGTGAGGACGACGACCGCGGCGAAGCCGGTGCCGACCGCGGCCCACTGGACCGGCCGCAGCCGTTCCTTGAGCAGCAATACGCCCATGGCGATGGTGACCAGGGGATTGATGAAGTACCCGAGCGACGCCTCGACCACCTGGCCGTCGTTCACGGCCCAGATGTAGACGCCCCAGTTCACGGTGATGACGGCGGCCGCGAGGGCGAGGAGCGCGAGCTTGCGGGGGGCGCGCACCAGTTCGCGCAGCCATACCCACCGGCGCAGCGCCAGCAGGGCGACACCGACCACCGCCAGCGACCACACCATCCGGTGGGCCAGGATCTCGACCGCGCCCGCGGGCTTCAGCAGCGGCCAGAAGAGGGGGACGAGTCCCCACATCGCGTAGGCGCCCATGCCGTACAGCAGACCTGCCCGCTGCTCGTCCGCTGCCTTCACTGGCCCTCCCCGTACCTCGCCGTTGCGTCGACGGTACGCGGCGGGAGCGTATCTGTCATGTCCGTTCCGGCATACGGTACTGACGCCGGTGGGGTCCGGTGTCCGGGACCGCCGTGGGCCGCGCAAGGAACGAGGTCCGGACCTGGTGAGCCAGGTCCGGACCTCGATGCGTTCCGGTTCTGCGGATGCGCATGCGGACGCGGATGTGAATGCGGATGTGCGTGCGGATCCGGGATCCGCGTCAGCCGATCACCGTCCAGGTGTCGTTGCCGGCGAGCAGCGCCGCGAGATCCCCCTTGCCGTGCTGTTCGATGGCCGTGTCGAGCTGCTCGGTCATCTGCTCGTCGTAGACGGGCCGCTCGACGCTGCGGAACACCCCGATGGGGGTGTGGTGCAGCGTGTCGGGGTCGGCGAGCCGCGACAGCGCGAACGCGGTGGTCGGGCTGGCGCTGCGCGCGTCGTGGACGATCACCCGCGACTCGTTCTCGGGGGTGACGTCGACGACGACGAGATCGCCGGTGGCCTCGTCGCGGACCACGCCCTTGGACAGGTCCGCGCCGAAGCGGACCGGCTGCCCGTGCTCCAGCCTGATCACCGCGTTCTCGGCCTGGTCCTTGTCCTTGAGGATCTCGAACGCGCCGTCGTTGAAGATGTTGCAGTTCTGGTAGATCTCCACCAGTGCGGTGCCCGGGTGGTCGGCGGCGGCCCGCAGCACCTCAGTGAGGTGCTTGCGGTCGGAGTCCACGGTCCGGGCCACGAACGAGGCCTCCGCGCCGATCGCCAGCGACACCGGGTTGAAGGGCGCGTCCAGCGAGCCCATCGGCGTCGACTTGGTGATCTTGCCGACCTCGGAGGTGGGGGAGTACTGGCCCTTGGTCAGACCGTAGATCCGGTTGTTGAACAGCAGGATCTTGAGGTTGACGTTGCGGCGCAGGGCGTGGATCAGGTGGTTGCCGCCGATGGACAGCGCGTCGCCGTCACCCGTGACGACCCATACGCTCAGGTCGCGCCGCGACGAGGCGAGCCCGGTGGCGATGGCGGGTGCACGGCCATGGATGGAGTGCATCCCGTAGGTGTTCATGTAGTACGGGAAACGGGACGAGCAGCCGATGCCCGAGACGAAGACGATGTTCTCCTTCGCCAGCCCCAGCTCCGGCATGAAGCCCTGGACTGCCGCGAGGATGGCGTAGTCACCGCAGCCGGGGCACCAGCGCACTTCCTGATCGGACTTGAAGTCCTTCATGGACTGCTTGGCCTCGGCCCTGGGCACCAGCTTCAGCGTCGGATTCGCCTCAGTCATCGATGGCCTCCTTGAGGGCTGTGGCGAGCTGCTCGGCCTTGAACGGCATGCCGTTGACCTGGTTGTACGACTGCGCGTCCACCAGGTACCTGGCCCGGATGAGCGTCGCGAGCTGGCCCAGGTTCATCTCCGGTACCACCACCTTGGGGTAACGCTTCAGGACCTCCCCGAGATTCCTGGGGAAGGGGTTCAGATGGCGCAGGTGCGCCTGGGCGATCCGGCCGCCCTCCTTGCGGATGCGGCGAACCGCTGCGGTGATCGGCCCGTAGGTGGAGCCCCAGCCCAGGACCAGGGTGCCGGCGCCGTCCGGGTCGTCGGCCACGAGGTCGGGCACCTCGATGCCGTCGACCTTCGCCTGCCGGGTGCGCACCATCAGGTCGTGGTTGGCCGGGTCGTAGGAGATGTTCCCCGTGCCGTCCTGCTTCTCGATACCGCCGATCCGGTGCTCAAGCCCCGGCGTGCCCGGCACGGCCCAGGGGCGCGCCAGGGTCTGCGGATCGCGCTTGTACGGCCAGAACACCTCGGTGCCGTCGTCCAGCGTGTGGTTCGGTCCCTGGGCGAACCGGACCTGCAGATCGGGCAGGTCGTCGACGTCCGGGATCCGCCACGGTTCCGAACCGTTGGCGAGGTAGCCGTCGGAGAGCAGGAAGACGGGCGTGCGGTACGTGAGCGCGATCCGCGCCGCCTCCAGGGCCGCGTCGAAGCAGTCGGCCGGCGTCTTCGGTGCGATCACCGGGACCGGGGCCTCGCCGTTGCGGCCGTACATCGCCTGCAGCAGATCGGCCTGCTCGGTCTTGGTCGGCAGGCCCGTGGACGGGCCGCCCCGCTGGATGTCCACGATCAGCAGCGGAAGCTCCAGCGACACCGCCAGGCCGATCGTCTCGCTCTTGAGGGCCACCCCCGGACCGGACGTCGTGGTCACCGCCAGCGAACCGCCGAACGCCGCGCCCAGGGCGGCGCCGATGCCGGCGATCTCGTCCTCGGCCTGGAAGGTGCGGACACCGAAGTTCTTGTGCTTCGACAGCTCGTGCAGGATGTCCGACGCCGGTGTGATCGGGTAGGAGCCGAGGTAGAGCGGCAGGTCGGCCTGCTTGCTCGCGGCGATCAGGCCGTAGGACAGGGCGAGGTTGCCGGAGATGTTGCGGTAGGTCCCCGTCGGGAAGGCCTGCGTCGCCGGGGCCACCTCGTAGGAGACGGCGAAGTCCTCGGTGGTCTCGCCGAAGTTCCAGCCCGCGCGGAACGCGGCGATGTTCGCCTCCGCGATCTCCGGCTTCTTCGCGAACTTCGACCGCAGGAAGGTCTCGGTGCCCTCCGTAGGCCGGTGGTACATCCACGACAGCAGGCCCAGCGCGAACATGTTCTTGCTGCGCTCGGCCTCCTTGCGGGACAGGCCGAAGTCCTTGAGCGCCTCGACGGTGAGCGTCGTGAGCGGCACCGGATGGACGCTGTAGCCGTCCAGCGACCCGTCCTCCAGCGGCGAGCTGTCGTAGCCGACCTTGGCCATCGGCCGCTTGGTGAACTCGTCCGTGTTGACGATGATCTCCCCGCCGCGCGGGACGTCGCCGATGTTCGCCTTCAGCGCCGCCGGATTCATCGCGACCAGCACGTTCGGCGCGTCGCCGGGGGTGAGGATGTCGTGGTCGGCGAAGTGCAGCTGGAACGACGAGACACCCGGAAGCGTCCCGGCGGGGGCCCGGATCTCCGCGGGGAAGTTCGGCAGCGTCGACAGGTCGTTGCCGAACGACGCCGTCTCGGAGGTGAACCGGTCACCCGTGAGCTGCATACCGTCACCGGAGTCACCCGCGAAGCGGATGATCACCCGGTCCAGGCGGCGGATCTCCTTGTCGGGCCCATCGGCGCCGGCGCCCTCGGCGGACCGCACGGCGGGCGCACCGCGCTGCTCCCCGACGACAGCCTCATGGCCCCCGTCGGACCGTTCCGACCCATCGGCCTGTCCGGCCGGGCTGCTGACCTGGCTGGTCACTGAACTGGACCTCCCTCGAGGCAGTGGGGTCTCCCCACCGGAGGTGGGGAGAGACTCGGGACCGGATCATCACCCGGCCTCCCCACCGCCAACCCTACGTCGGTAAGGGTCGCCTTCCTTGAGCCGCTCATATGGTGGACGACTTTTTGAGACGACCCTTCGTCATGGTTTGCCATGATTCCTCCGTCCGTCCGTCCTTGCCCGAAGACGCTCCGCATCGGCCCTCGGGTTGTCTTCCTCGGGTTGTCCTCGGTCGTGGTCGCCTGGTCGTCCTCGGTCGTGGTCCCGGGGACGGGTCGTGGTTCCCGGCTGTGCGGCCGCCGCCCGGGGAGCGGACTCCCGGATCAGGAATTCAGGTACGTCAGCACGGCCAGCACCCTGCGGTGGTCGCTGTCGCTGGGGGGCAGCCCGAGTTTCAGGAAGATGTTGCCGATGTGCTTCTCCACGGCCCCGTCGCTGACCACGAGCTGCCGGGCGATCGCCGAGTTCGTCCTGCCCTCCGCCATGAGCGCCAGCACGTCCCGCTCCCGCGGGGTCAGCCCGGACAGCACGTCCTGCTTCCGGCTGCGGCCCAGCAGCTGCGCCACCACCTCGGGGTCGAGCGCGGTGCCGCCCCCGGCCACTCGCACCACGGCGTCCACGAACTCCCGGACCTCCGCGACCCGGTCCTTGAGCAGGTACCCCACGCCGCTGCTGCTCCCGGCGAGCAGTTCGGTCGCGTACTCCTGCTCGACGTACTGCGACAGCACCAGCACCCCGATGCCGGGGTGCTCTCGCCGCAGCTCCACGGCGGCCCGCACCCCCTCGTCGGTGTGCGTGGGCGGCATCCGTACGTCGGCGACCACCACATCCGGCTGCTCGCCCTGGGCGACCAGGTCCCGCACGGTCTTCAGCAGGGCCTCCGCGTCCCCGACACCCGCCACGACCTCATGGCCGCGATCCGTGAGCAGCCGGTTCAGTCCCTCCCGCAGCAGCACCGAATCCTCGGCGATGACCACCCGCACGCTGTTCTCCACGACTCGCAGCCCCCATGTCTACGACGGCCCGGCACAGGCTCCGCCATTCGAACCGCACCAGCATCGCAGGAAACCGGCCCCGCGGCCGGGCGTTCCGGTCCTGGGTGGTGTCACTGCGGCGCGGGGCGTCGGGAGCAGGTGCAGGTGCAGGTGCAGGGGCGGGGCAGGGGCGTCGGCCGGGGAGCAGGGGCAGGGGAGGGACCGCTGTGAGGGGGTGACGGGGCCGGAACCGCCGGGGAGTTCCGGAGGACGGGAGCTCCGGAGGGCCGGGGTGCCTCGTAGAGGCCGGGGAAGTCCGGAAGGCCGGGGAAGTCCGGAAGCCGGGGTCCGGAGGCCCGGGAAGTTCCGCAGTCAGACGCGCCAGGGAAGTTCGCCCGTGACCGTGGTCGGGCCGCCGGGCGGGGAGTCGATGGCGAGACTCCCGTCGACCGCGTCGAACCGCTGGGCCAGGCCCGCGAGCCCGGACCCGGCGGACACGGCCGCCCCGCCCCTGCCGTCGTCGTGCACCCGGACGAGGAGCCGGTCGGCGGTCTTCCGGACGTCGACCGTGGCGGTGCCGGCCCCGCTGTGCTTGCTGATGTTCTGGAGCAGTTCGGAGACGGAGAAGTAGGCGATGGCCTCGATGGCCGCGGCGGGGCGGGCGGGCAGGTCGACGGTGACCGTGACCGGGACGGTGCAGCGGGCGGCGGCCGAGGAGAGCGCGGCGCCGAGTCCGCGGTCGGTGAGGACCGCCGGGTGGATGCCGCGGGCTAGGTCGCGGAGTTCCTGGAGGGCGAGCTTCACCTCACCGTGGGCTTCGCCGACCATGCGTGCGGCCGCTTCCGGGTCCTCCACGAGCTTCTCCTTGGCGAGTCCGAGGTCCATGGCGAGGGCGACCAGGCGTGCCTGCGCGCCGTCGTGCAGGTCCCGCTCGATGCGCCGCAGATCGGCGGCCGCCGTGTCGGCCACGACGACCCGGTCCGACTCCAGCTCGGCGATCCGCCGCTCCTGCTCGTCGGAGGGCGAGAGCAGGCCCCGCACCATCAGCCGGTCGCCGTCGGCGAGCAGCCGCACGGCGAACGGCAGCACCGGCCACAGCACGAACAGCCCCGTCAGTGTGACCGTGAACGTGAGTACCGCCCATGGCAGCTGCACGGTCGCGTACAGCACCGCCCGCCAGGCCACCGGGTCCTTCAGCCGCGCCCACAGCCAGGCGGGCGCCCCGCCGTGGTGCCGCACCCTGGCCGGGAAGGCGCTCGGCTCCTCCACCCGTACCCCGAGCAGCAGCCGGGCCCGCGCCCGCTCCAGCCGGCCGAGCTGCCGGGCACCCATCAGCGCGACCACCAGCAGCGGAAGTCCGATCATCGTGACCGACAGCCACACCCCCGTGATCACGAACACCGAGACCAGGGTGAAGGCCGGCAACGCCACCGGAAGACCGAGGAGGAGATGGGCGATCTCCTTCCAGGTGTGTGCGTCGTACGCGAACCGGGGGCGGGGGCGCCGCGTCCCGTCGTCGACTGGGCGTATCCCGGAGGCGTACGGTTGCTGCTGGTGAAGGGCATCGGCGGTCATGCCCGACAGCCTGCCCGGCCCGCTCCGCGGCCGCCATGGGGTGCCTGGGTGGACACGACGGGGGGCTAGCCCTACCCGTAGCGTGAGACGCCTGCTTACCCTCCCCTTATCAGGGCCTAGACTCCCGTGCGTACAGATCGTCGAATCGGGCCAGGGAGCGAGGGGCTGACGTGCCGGAAGAACCGACCGCTGCCGTGCTCGCGGCGGACTACTTCCAGAGTTACTCGGTCGTGGGTCTGCTCGCCGTCATTGGTGTGCTCTTCGTCGCGGTGGCATTCGGAGCGGGACGCCTGCTGCGGCCCGTCGTGCCCACCCCGGAGAAGCTGCTCACCTACGAGTGCGGTGTCGACCCGGTGGGGGAGGGCTGGGCCCACACACAGGTCCGGTACTACGTGTACGCCTTCCTGTACGTGATCTTCGCCGTCGACTCGATCTTCCTCTTCCCGTGGGCGACGGTCTTCGCCGAGGCCGGATACGGCGGCACGACGCTGGTCGAGATGTTCATCTTCCTCGGCTTCCTGGCCGTGGGACTGCTCTACGCATGGAAGAAGGGCGTCCTCGAATGGACGTGACCCCTCAGGCCCCCGAGCCCCAGCTGCTGCCCGAGCCCAAGCGGCTCGGAACCCTCGCACGCCTGGCCCCCGAACCCATGAAGGTGATCCTGAACTGGGGTCGCCGCTACAGCCTCTGGGTCTTCAACTTCGGCCTCGCCTGCTGCGCCATCGAATTCATCGCCGCGTCCATGGCACGGCACGACTTCATCCGGCTCGGAGTGATCCCCTTCGCGCCCGGCCCCCGCCAGGCCGACCTGATGATCGTCTCCGGCACCGTCACCGACAAGATGGCCCCCGCGGTGAAGCGGCTCTACGAGCAGATGCCCGAACCGAAGTACGTCATCTCCTTCGGAGCCTGCTCCAACTGCGGCGGCCCCTACTGGGACTCGTACGCGGTCACCAAGGGCGTGGACCAGATCATTCCCGTCGACGTGTACGTGCCGGGCTGCCCACCGCGCCCGGAGGCCCTGCTCCAGGGCATCCTCAAGCTCCAGGAGAAGATCGCCCGCGAGTCGCTCCACGAGCGGTATTCCCGGCACCACCGGCCGACCGCCGGCGCCCTCCGCAGCGGGCTCGTCACCCCGCCGCCCGCGCCCGGGGGCGGTGACGCCGAATGAGCACCTTCGAGACCTCCGAGGCCGAGGCCATCGACGGCTTCGTCGCCGCCGAACTGGCCTACGACCTGCTCACCGTCGACGTGGAACCCGCGGAGTGGGTGGCTGCCCTCAGCTTCGCCCGCGACCGGATGGAGTGCACCTACTTCGACTGGCTGAGCGCGGTAGACGAGCCCGGCACCGGATTCCGCGTCTGCGCCCATGTCGCCTCCCTCCAGGGAGGCCGGGTCCGCCGGCTGCTCGTCCGGACGACCGTGCCGCACGACGCCCCCGCCCTGGAGTCGGCGGTCACCGTGTACCCCGGCGCGGCCTGGCACGAGCGCGAGACCCACGAGATGTTCGGCATCGCCTTCGAGGGCCATCCCCACCTGGTGCCGCTGCTGCTCCCCGACGGCTTCGAGGGGCACCCGCTGCGCAAGGACTTCGTGCTCGCGGCCCGCGTCGCCAAGGCGTGGCCCGGCGCGAAGGAACCGGGCGAGTCCGAGCACGGCGGTCCGAAGCGCCGCCAGATGCTGCCTCCGGGTGTGCCCGACCCCAACGAGTGGGGCCCCCTCAAGGGCCAGCTCCCGCCGGCCCCCGCGCGCCCGGCCCGCACGCCCCGCGCGGGCGCCGCCGGGGCCCGCGCCGGCGCGGCAGCCGGTGCGGGTGCTGCCGGCGAGCGCCCGGCCCGCCGTGCCCGCACGGCTGCCGAGGGCTCCGCGTCCCAGACTCCCGCGGCGGCGCCCGCGGCCCCGCGCCGCGCCCGCACCGCGGCGGAGGGCTCCGCCTCGCAGGCGGCTGCGTCCGATGCCGTGTCCACGCCGCCGACGGGCCCGCGCCGCTCCCGCAGTGCCTCGGAAGGTTCCGCGTCCCAGCCGACCCCGGGCGCGGAGCAGCCCGCCGAGCCGACGCCGACGTCTGATGCGGCAGCCACCACGCCCGAGGGCCCTGCGTCTCCGGACACCCCGGCTGCTGCATCGCAGCGCCCGGCACCGCGCCCGCGTGCGGCCCGCAGCTCCGACGCCCCCTGGCACCACGCCCGCCCGGCGTTCGACGACGAGACCACGTCCGCCGCGGAGGCGGCTCCTTCCGAGTCGGCGGGGGCCGACGCCGAGGAGCGCGTGGACGAGGCGGGCCGGACCACGGCCTCCGGAACGGCCGGCGCGGCGGTCACACCGTCCGCCGGGAAGCCGGACGCACCCCCCGCCGAGGCCGACACGGCAGAGGACGCCGCCGCGCGGGACGCGCGGCGGGATGAGGACACCGACCCCACCGGAGGAGACGCGTGAACGACGCACTCGACGTCGCGCTGCGGCTGCTCGTCGTCTTCGTCGTGTTCCTGGTCATGCCGCTCGTGATCGGGCAGACCGAGCACAAGGTGATGGCCCATATGCAGGGCCGGCTCGGGCCGATGTACGCGGGCGGCTTCCACGGCTGGGCACAGCTCGTCGCCGACGGCGTGAAGTTCGCACAGAAGGAGGACGTCGTCCCGGCGAACGCCGACCGGCGGATCTTCCAGCTCGCGCCGGCCGTCGCGCTGCTGCCGTACCTGCTGGTGCTCGTCGCCATCCCCATCGGCCCGAGCGAGAGCGCGGTCGGCCAGGTCGTCGACGCGGGCATCTTCTTCGTCCTCGCCGTCATGGGTGTCGGCGTGCTCGGCTCGCTCATGGCCGGCTGGGCGTCCGCCAACAAGTTCTCCCTCCTCGGCGGCCTGCGCACCGCCGCCCAGCTGCTCGCGTACGAGCTGCCGATGCTGCTCACCGCCGGATCCGTCGCCATGGCGGCGGGCACCGTCTCGCTGCCCGGCATCCTCGACGCCTTCGAGTGGTGGTGGCTGCCGTGGCAGATCGTCGGCGCGGTCGTCTTCTTCGTGGCGGGCCTCGCGGAGCTCCAGCGGCCCCCGTTCGACATGCCGGTCGCCGACTCGGAGATCATCTTCGGTGCGTACACCGAGTACACCGGGCTGCGGTTCGCGCTCTTCCTGCTCGCCGAGTACGCGGGCATCGTGGTGCTCTGCGGTCTGACCACCGTCCTGTTCCTCGGCGGCTGGCACGGCCCGTTCGGCGCCGACGGACTGGGCTGGGTCTGGACGCTGCTCAAGACCGCCGTCCTCGCGTTCGTCGTGATCTGGCTGCGCGTGACCTACCCGCGACTGCGCGAGGACCAGCTGCAGAAGCTCGCCTGGACCACGCTCATCCCGCTCGCCCTCGCCCAGATCGCCCTCACCGGCATCGTCAAGGTGGTGATCCAGTAATGTCCCCGATCCCGGGAGCGGGCCTCGCCAAGGGCCTGGCGGTCACCCTGCGGACGATGACCAGGCGGTCCCACACCGCGCAGTACCCGGACGTGCAGCCCGAACTGCCGCCCCGTACCCGTGGCGTGATCGGTCTGTTCGAGGAGAACTGCACGGTCTGCATGCTGTGCGCCCGCGAGTGCCCCGACTGGTGCATCTACATCGACTCCCACAAGGAGACGGTGCCGGCCGCCACCCCGGGTGGCCGTGAGCGCAGCCGCAACGTCCTCGACCGCTTCGCCATCGACTTCTCGCTGTGCATGTACTGCGGTATCTGCATCGAGGTGTGTCCTTTCGACGCGTTGTTCTGGTCCCCGGAGTTCGAGTACGCGGAGGAGGACATCCGCGACCTCACCCATGAGCGGGACAAGCTGCGCGAGTGGATGTGGACCGTTCCGGCACCGCCCGCGCTCGACCCGGGGGCCGAGGAGCCCAAGGAGATCGCCGCAGCCCGCAAGGCCGCCGACAAGCTCGCCGCCGAACAGCAGGCAGCCGCCGAACAGCACGAACAGCAGGCAGTAGCCGATCAGCAGCCGCAGGCAGCCGCCGATCAGCAGCCGCAGGCACCCGCGGAACAGGCGGCAGCCTCCGGTCGGCAGGCGGCGCAGAAGCCGGCGGACCAGGCCGGCGAGCGCACCGCGGCCGGGCGGGACGCCGCCGAGACGGACAAGGGGACCGGCACCGGCACCACACCGGGCACCGCGCCCGGATCCGACGAGGGAGGCACCGCATGAACCACCACGCCGCCCTGCTCGCCGCCCAGGCGTCCGGCCCCGGCTTCATGTCCCCGACCGGCGTCGAGATCGCCTTCGTCCTCGTGGGCCTGGCCACCCTCGGGGCGGCCCTGATCACGGTCTCCACCCGCCAGCTGGTGCACGCCGCGCTCTGGCTCGTCGTCGCCCTCGGCGGACTCGCCGTGGAGTACCTCCTGCTCACGGCCGAGTTCATCGCCTGGGTGCAGGTACTGATCTACGTCGGATCCGTCGTCGTGCTCCTCCTCTTCGGACTGATGCTCACCAAGGCCCCCATCGGCCGCTCCCCGGACGCCGACTCGGGCAACCGGCCCGTCGCGGTCGCGGTCGCCGCCGTAGCCGCGGCCGCCCTCGTGTGGGTCGTCGTCGACGCGTTCCGCACCACCTGGATCGACCTCGACGGACCGGCCCAGGGCTCCACCAGGGTGTCCGGCGAGATCCTGTTCTCGCACTGGGTGCTGCCCTTCGAGGCACTGTCCGTGCTCCTCCTGGCCGCTCTCGTCGGCGCGATCGTCCTGTCCCGCAAGGACGCCACCAAGAGCGGTAAGGAGCAGCGCTGATGCACCTCGCCTACCCCGCCGTGCTGTCGGCCCTCCTCTTCTGCACCGGCCTCTACGGCGTGCTGGCCCGCCGCAACGCCATCCTGGTCCTGATGTCCGTCGAGCTGATGCTCAACGCCGTCAACCTCAACCTCGTCGCCTTCGACGTCTGGCTGCGCGACACCCTGCACGCGGGCCAGGCCCTCACCCTCTTCACCATCGCCATCGCCGCCGCCGAGATCGGCATCGGCCTGGCGATCGTGCTGGCGGTGTACCGCAACCGCGGCACCTCGGACATCGACCGGCTCCGCGACGCCGCCGAGGGCTCCGGCGACACCGCCCCCGAAGCAACCGCCCCGGCACAGAAGGCTGAGGCCGCCGCGTGACGACCACGACCCTCGCCGTCCTCGTCCCCCTCCTTCCGTTCCTGGGCGCCGTCGCCGGACTGCTGCTCGGCCGCACCGCACCCGGCTTCGTACGGCCTCTCGCCGTGCTGCCGGCCCTCGGCGCGTTCGCGCTGGCGGCCCTCGTCGCCGTACGCCAGGGCGGCGGCAGGCCGATCGTCGCCGCCACCGGGCTCACGCCGACCGGCTCCGTGCCGATCGAGCTGGCGCTCTACATCGACGGCTTCGCCGCGCTCTGCGCCGTCCTCGTGGGTCTGGTGGCCTCGTGCGTGCAGATCTACTCGACGGGCTACCTCCGCCACGACCCTCGCTACCCCTCGTACGCCGCGCTCGTCTCCCTCTTCACCTCCGCGATGCTGCTCGTCGTCTACTCCGGCGACCTGATGGTGCTGCTGGTCGGCTGGGAGATCATGGGCATCTGCTCGTACTTCCTCGTCGGCCACTACTGGGAGACGCCCGAAGCCCGCGCCGCCTCCCTGAAGGCCTTCCTGGTCACCAAGCTCGGCGACGTCCCCTTCCTCTTCGGCCTGTTCGCGCTCGCGATCGACGCCGGCTCGTTCCAGATCCCCAGGGTGCTCGGTGCCGTCGCAACCGGTTCGCTCGAGCACCCGACGCTGATCGCCCTGCTGCTCCTGGCCGGCGTCGCGGGCAAATCCGCGCAGTTCCCGCTGCACACCTGGCTCCCCGACGCCATGGCGGGCCCCACCCCGGTCTCCGCGCTGATCCACGCGGCCACCATGGTCGCCGCCGGCGTGTACTTCGTGGCGCGCCTGCTGCCGGTCTTCGCCGAGTCCGCCGCCGCGATGACCGTGCTCGCCGCCATGGCCGCCATCACCATGATCGGCTCGGCGCTCGCCGCGATCGCCCAGGACGACATCAAGCGCGTCCTCGCCTACTCGACGGTCGGGCAGCTCGGCTACATGACCGGCGCCCTGGCCTCCGGCGACCGTGGCGCCGCCGTGTTCCACCTCCTCTCGCACGGCGCGTTCAAGGCGCTCCTCTTCCTCGCCGCCGGCGTGATCATCCACGCGGCGGGCACGAACTCCCTCGCCGCCATGTCCCGCATGACCGGCCTCCCCAAGCGCATCCCGGACGCCTACTGGACGATGACCGTCGCCCTCCTGGCACTGGTCGCGATCCCGCCGTTCGCTGGCTTCTTCTCCAAGGAAGCCGTCCTCGTGGCCGCAGAGCACACCGCCTTCGGCCAAACCGAGGGCGTCCCGGCCGCCGCCGGCTGGACCGTCCTCGTCTCCGGCCTGATCACCGCGGTACTCACCGCGGCGTACGCGGCCCGCCTGTGGCTGCTCGCGTTCCGCGGCAGGGGGCACGAAGCCCCCGACCACGGCCGGCAGCCGCTCGCCATGACCACGGTGCTCTGGGTCCTCGCCGTCCCGACGGTCGGCTTCGGCCTCACCACCGGCTACCTCGGCCGCTGGTTCGACGGGGGCAGCCTCGCTCCGGCGCTGACCACCGCCGTGCTGTCCACCGGCCTAGCCGTCGCCGGAGGGGTCGTCACCTACGGCGCCTGGCGGGCCGTGTCAGCCAAGGCACTCGTCACGGCTCCGGCCGGCGGCGTCGTCCCGCACCCCGACGCCGAACCGGGAAAGGTCGAGGCCGAAGCGCTGCACATGCCGCACCCGGCCGCCGACCCGGCCGACCCGGGCAGGCTGCTGCTCGGCCCGCTGCACCGCCATGCCGCCGTCGGCTTCCACCTCGACGCCGTCTACGACACCCTGTTCGTCCGCCCCGTCCGGGCCGCCGCCTCGCTGGTCGCCTTCCTCGACCGCGAAGTCGTCGACACGTACGTACGCGGCGCGGGAACCGCCCCCCGGTGGTTCGGCTGGGCCGTACGCCGCGCCCAGACCGGCAATGTGCAGACCTACCTCGGTGCCCTGCTCGCCGGCTCCGTCGTCCTGGCGATCGCCGCCGTCGTCCTTGCCAACGTCAACGCCGGATCGTGAGCCGTGATCGATATCAGCGCATCCGTGATGCAGTTCCTTCTCGCGTTCGTCGTCGTCGGCCCGCTCATCGGCGCCGCCGCGGCCCTCCTGCCGGCCCCGCCCGGACTGAAGGGGAGGAGTCCCGAACAGGCCGTGCTCCGCCACGGCGTCACCGTCACCGGCGCCGTCCTCGCCGCGACCGTCGTCATCGCGCTCGGCTTCGACCACGACAGGCCGTCGACGATGCAGGCCACCACGGACATCAGCTGGATCCCCGCACTCGACGTGCGCATCCACCTCGGCATCGACGGCATCTCGCTCCCCCTCCTCGTGATGACCGCGCTGCTGACCTTTCTCTGCGCGCTGTACAGCTACTACAAGATGCCCGCGGGCCCCTCCCCGAAGGCCTTCGTCGCCCTGCTGCTCGTACTCGAGTCCGGCACCCTGGCGACCTTCGCCGTCCTCGACCTGCTGCTGTTCTTCCTGGCGTTCGAGATGGTCCTCATCCCGATGTACTTCCTGATCGCCCGCTGGGGAGGCGACCAGAGGCAGTCCGCCGCCTGGAAGTTCATCCTCTACACACTGCTCGGTTCCGTGGTCATGCTGCTCGGCCTGCTCCTCGTCGGGCTGAAGGCAGGCACGTTCGACATGGTGGCACTCGCCACTGACAACGGCCGCGGACTGACCCAGGCGACCCAGATCGCCGCGGTCCTCGCCATCGGTCTCGGCCTCGCCGTGAAGACCCCGATGTGGCCGCTGCACAGCTGGCTGCCCGACGCCCACACCGCCGCCCCCACCGTCGGATCCGTGCTCCTCGCCGGCGTCCTGCTGAAGATGGGCACCTACGGCTTCGTCCGCATCCTGCTCCCCGTCACCCCCGACGGCATGCTGGTCCTCGCGCCGTACCTCGCCGCGTTCGCCGTCATCGGCATCGTCTACGGATCCCTGGCCTGCCTGAACCTCGCCAAGCGCGGGGTGGGCGGCGACCTCAAGCGCCTCATCGCCTACTCCTCCGTCGGCCACATGGGCTTCGTGCTGCTCGGCATCGCCACCCTGACGGCGACCGGAGTGAACGGCGCGCTGTTCGCCAACATCGCCCACGGACTCATCACCGGCCTCCTCTTCTTCCTCGTCGGCGCGCTCAAGGACCGGTACGGCACCAGCGACCTCGACAGCCTCGCCCGGGAGTCCGGCGCCGCCCTCTACGGCCGCGCCCCCCGTCTCGGCGGCCTCGTGGTCTTCGCCGCCGTCGCCTCCCTCGGGCTTCCCGGACTCGCCGGGTTCTGGGGCGAGATGCTCGCCATGTTCGGCGCGTTCCAGCCAGCCGAAGGCCTCAGCCGCCCCGCCTTCCTCACCTTCATGGTGATCGCCGGCCTCGGCACCCTGCTCACCGCCGCGTACCTGCTGGTCGTCGTACGCCGCGTCTGCATGGGTGCCGCTCCCGCCCCCGACGCGCCGCCGCTCGCCGACGTCCAGGGGTACGAATTCGCCGCCTGGACCCCGCTCGTCGCCCTCACCGTCCTCGCCGGACTCTGGCCCGCGGTCCTCCTCGGCCTCACCGACCCGGCCGTCCAGCAGCTCCTCGCAGGAGGCAAGTCGTGACCGTGGCCGCTCCCGCCGTCACCACCGGTGCCGTCACCCTCGCCGGGGACCTCGTCCAGTCCGTCGACTGGCTCGCGATCGCCCCGCCCACCCTCGCCGCCGCCGTCGGCCTGATCGTCCTGGTCGCCGACCTGTTCCTGCCCGACGGCCGCAAGCAGCTCCTCGGAGCGCTGTCCGTCGCCGGCCTCGCCGCATCCCTGCTGCTCCTGGTGCCGCTCGCCCCCGGCGACCGCTCGACCTTCTGCCTGGTCGGCGATCCGGACGCGTGCAGCTACACCGCCGACCACTTCACCCTGGCCATCCAATTCCTGGTGTTCGGCGGCGCGCTGCTCGCCGCCCTGCTGTCGCTGACCGAGACCAAGGAGAGGCTCCCCGCGGGGGAGTACTGGTTCCTGCTGCTGTCGTCGGCGGCCGGCGCGGCCCTGCTGCCCGCCTCCCGCGACCTGGCCACGCTGGTCGTGGCGCTGGAGGTCGCCTCGCTGCCCGCGTTCGCCCTCGTCGGCCTGAAGCGCGGTGACCGGCTGTCCTCCGAGGCCGCCCTGAAGTTCTTCCTGTCCTCCGTCGCCGCGACCGCCGTGACCCTCCTCGGCGTCAGCTTCGTCTACGCCGCGACCGGCACCCTCCACCTCACCGAGATCGCGGGGCGGGTCGACGAGGTGCCCGGACAGTTCGGGACCCTCATCAGGACCGGCGTGATCCTCACCCTCGTCGGCTTCGCCTTCAAGACCGCCGCCGTCCCCTTCCACTTCTGGGTCCCCGACACCTACGTCGGCGCTCCGCTGCCCGTCGCCGGCTATCTGTCGGTCGTCGGCAAGGCGGTCGGCTTCACCGGACTGATCCTGGTCACGGTCATCGCGTTCCCCGACTACGCGGACGTGTGGGGGCCGGCGGTCGCCGTGCTCGCGGCGCTCACCATGACCGTCGGCAACGCGGCGGCCCTCCGCCAGTCCCCGGACCGCGACTTCAGCGCGGTACGGCTGCTCGCCTGGTCGTCCGTGGGCCAGGCCGGCTACCTCCTCGTGCCGATCGCGGCGGCCGCCTACTCCGGTGACCGCCTCATCGGTTCGACCGTCGCGTACGCCCTGATGTACGCGGTGGTGAACCTCGGCGCGTTCGCCGTCGCCGCACTCGTCGCCCGTACGCACCCGCGGAACCGGATCGCCGACTACCGCGGCCTGTACGCGACCCGGCCGCTCACGGCGCTCGCGCTCGGCTTCTTCCTGCTCTGCCTCGCCGGGCTGCCGCCGGGCATCATCGGTCTCTTCGCGAAGGTCACGGTGTTCTCCGCGGCCGTCGACGCGGGGCTGGGCTGGCTCGCCGTGATCATGGCGCTGAACGTGGTCGTCGCGCTCTACTACTACCTGCAGTGGACCGCGGTCCTGTTCCGCGCCCCCGAGGGAGAGGCCGCGCGGCCGCATGTCCCGGCGGCGATCACCGTCACGATCGGCATGACCGCCGTCGCCGGGATCGTGCTGTCCGTGGCCCCCCAGCTGGTCCTGCGGTTCGCCGCGGTGGGCCTTTTCTGACAAGAGCCGAAGAACGGCTTCGAGAGCGAGGAACGGCTTCGAGAGCCGGACAACCGCTTCCGAGAACGCCGAAGAACAGCGAGGAGCAACACCGTGCTGAGCGGATTCAAGGACTTCATACTCCGCGGGAACATCGTCTCCATGGCGGTGGGCCTGGCCGTCGGCTCCGCCTTCACCGCCGTCGTCACGGGCTTCAGCACCGCGTTCATCACTCCGCTGATCGGTGTGGCGACCGGCTCCGTCGGCGACTTCAGCGCGGCGACGTTCAACGTCAGCGGCGTGCACTTCCCCTACGGCAAGTTCCTGGCCGCCGCCATCGCCTTCGCGATCACCGCGGCGGTCCTCTACTTCCTCGTCGTCCTCCCGATGATGAAGGTCCAGGCGCGGTTCGACGGCGGCAAGCCCGTCGACATCAAGGCGAGGCTCCGGGACTGCCCCCGGTGCTACACCGCGATCCCCGGCATCGCCACCCGCTGCGCGCACTGCACCAGCGAGATCGAGCCCGACCCGGAGGCCCTGAGGATCGCCGGACTCGTGTCGAAGTCCTGAGCGCTCGCCCCACCCGAACGGAGTACGCCCGCGCCCCGGAGCAGCGGGAACCCCCCGCCTTCGCCTGGCGTTGACCAGGAGGGAAGGGTCCACTGGAAGGCATGGGTTCCCCAGCCGCACCACCTGGAGGGCGTACCGTGCACCGCCGGCACAACGGGCTCAGGACGGCCGTACTTCTCGGGGGACTGTCCGCGCTCATCATCCTGATCGGCAGCTTCTTCGGACGTACGGGTCTGATCATCGCGCTGCTCGTCGCGATCGGGACGAACGCCTACGCGTACTGGAACAGCGACAAACTCGCTCTACGCGCGATGCGTGCCCGGCCGGTCAGTGAATTCGAGGCGCCCGCGCTGTACCGGATCGTCCGCGAGCTGTCGACCGACGCCCGCCAGCCCATGCCGCGGCTCTACATCTCGCCGACCCAGGCGCCCAACGCGTTCGCGACCGGGCGCAATCCGCGCAACGCCGCGGTGTGTTGCACCGAAGGGATCCTGCGGATACTCGACGAGCGCGAGCTGCGCGGCGTCATCGGACACGAGCTCAGCCATGTCTACAACCGCGACATCCTGATCTCCTCCGTGGCAGGGGCGCTCGCCTCGGTGGTCATGTTCCTGGTGAACTTCGCCTGGCTGATCCCCATAGGCCGCTCGGACGACGACGAGGGCCCGGGACTGCTCGGCCTGCTGCTGGTCATGATCCTCGGACCGATCGCGGCCGCGGTGATCCAGCTCGCCGTGAGCCGCTCCCGCGAGTACGAGGCCGACGCCTCGGGTGCCAGGCTCACCGGGGACCCGCTGGCCCTGGCCGGCGCCCTCCGCAAACTCGACGCCGGTACGAAACAGCTGCCGCTGCCGCCCGAACCGCGCATCGAGACCGCCAGTCACATGATGATCGCCAACCCCTTCCGGCCCGGGCAGGGATTGTCGAAGCTCTTCTCCACGCACCCGCCGATGGCGGAGCGCATCGCCCGGCTCGAACAGATGGCAGGTCACCGCCCGTGAAAACGATCCTGAACGTCATTTGGCTGATCCTGTGCGGCTTCTGGATGTTCCTCGGCTACCTTCTCGCGGGCGTCCTGCTGTGCATCACGATCATCGGCATCCCCTTCGGCCTGGCCGCGTTCCGCATCGGCATCTACGCGCTCTGGCCCTTCGGTTACACCGTCGTCGACCGCCATGACGCGGGTGCCCCATCCTGCATCGGAAACGTGCTCTGGCTGATCCTCGCCGGATGGTGGCTCGCCCTCGGCCACATCGTCACGGGCATCGCCCTCTGCATCACGATCATCGGCATCCCGCTCGGTCTCGCGAACTTCAAACTGATCCCGGTGTCGCTGCTGCCCCTGGGCAAGGAGATCGTGCCGACCGACCAGCCGTTCGCGGCACGGTGAGCCGCCGGGCCGCGTACCCGGATCCTCGATGACGGCGGTGCCGAAGAGATCCTGGCCCTGTGCGCCGGCGCGGAGGGCTGCTTCGCCGACCCCGCCGACCCAGCCCCGCTGACCCGCCGGCGCCCGTACGCGACCGCTACGGCCTTCCCGGGTGTCGCCGGAGGGGCGGGGCTGTGTGAGGCCCTGAGCGAGGAGCCGGAGCACGGCTCGGTGCCCCTCGGGCTGCTCGTCGTCTCACCCCTGGATGGAGCCGTGCCCGGACTGCACGGCGCGATCGCGTATGTGACGCCCCGGCAAGCTCACGATCGCGCCGAGCGGTGCGCCCGTACCGCGTAGACCGCCGCGCCCACCGCCAGTACCGCCGCGCCCTGCACCACCGACGACACCGGCAGGGTGGCGGCGAGCACCAGGCATCCGAGGAGGCCCATCACGGGCACCGCGCGCCGCAGTGCCGTCGAAGGGAGCGTCCACGCGGAGGCGTTGGCGATCGCGTAGTAGACCAGCACCCCGAACGACGAGAAGCCGATCGCGCCCCGGATGTCCGCGGTGGCGGCCACGACCGCCACGACGGCGCCCACCGCGAGCTCCGCCCGGTGCGGCACGCGGAAGCGCGGGTGCACCGCCGCAAGTGGGCGGGGTAGGTGCCCGTCACGGGCCATCGCCAGGGTCGTGCGGGAGACACCGAGGATCAGCGCCAGCAGCGAGCCGAGTGCCGCGACCGCCGCGCCGGCCCGCACGACCGGGACCAGGCCCGGGACGCCCGCGGCACGTACCGCGTCGGCGAGCGGGGCGACCGCCTGCGCGAGCCGCTCGGCGCCGAGGACGGAGAGGAGGGACACGGCCACGAACGCGTAGACGACCAGGGCGATCCCGAGCGCGAGCAGGATGGCGCGCGGGATCGTGCGGGCCGGGTCGCGCACCTCCTCGCCGAGCGTGGCGATCCGCGCGTAGCCCGCGAAGGCGAAGAAGAGGAGGCCCGCGGCCTGGAGGACACCGCCCACGGTGACGTCCGCGCCGAGCTCCAGCCGCGCCGGGTCGGCGGCCGGCGAGCCGAGCGAGGCGACCACGACCGCCGCGAGAACGGCCAGCACCACGGCCACGATCGCCCGGGTCACCCAGGCCGACTTCTGGACCCCGCCGTAGTTCACCGCGGTGAGCGCCACGACCGCGGCGACCGCCACGGCGTGTTCCCGGCCGGGCCAGAGGTACGCGCCGACGGTCAGTGCCATCGCCGCACACGACGCGGTCTTGCCGACCACGAAGGCCCAGCCGGCGAGATACCCCCAGAACGGTCCGAGCCGTTCCCGCCCGTACACGTACGTTCCGCCCGACTGCGGGTGGAGGGCGGCCAGCCGGGCTGAGGAGACGGCGTTGCAGTAGGCGACGACCGCGGCCACCGCCAGGCCGACCAGCAGCCCCGTCCCGGCGGCACCGGCCGCGGGGCCGAGAGCCGCGAAGATCCCCGCGCCGATCATCGAACCGAGGCCGATGACGACCGCGTCGGGCACACCCAGAGCGCGCCGCAGTTCGTATGCCATGCGCGCACCCTACTGGCCGGCGCAACCGTCGCAGGCAGCTCCGGCGTCCGAACTCACAAGAGCGTACGAAAGGCAGGTATGCGGGACATGGGCTTCATCAGCTGGATCGTTCTCGGGCTCGTCGCCGGAGTCGTGGCCAAGGTGCTCCTGCCGGGCCGTGATCCGGGCGGGCTGATCGGCACCACGGTGATCGGCATCGCGGGTGCGTTCCTCGGAGGGTGGCTCTCCGCCCGCTTCCTGGACCGGCCGATCGTCAAGGAGTTCTACGACGGGGCCACATGGGCCGCGGCGATCGGCGGCTCGCTGGTGCTGCTGATCCTGTACCGGATCCTGTTCGGCCATTCGCGACGCAGCTGAGCCGGGGCCGCGACGCAGTTGGGCCGGGCAGCTACGCGACTGAGCCGGGCAGCTACGCGACTGAGCCGGGCCGCGACGCCACTGAGCCGTGCCGTGGGGTGGCCGGCGGACGGTCAGTCGTCCGGCCGGTCGCTCAACCCGGTCTGCCGCAGGGTGATGTTGAGCCTTCCGCCACCGCGCAGGCCGAGGTCCGGATCACCGGTCCCGGCGAGCACCCTGGGCACTCCGTGGTACGCGAAGCGGGACGGCCCGCCGAAGACGAAGAGGTCCCCGGAGACGAGTTCGACATCCTGGTAGGGCCGCCCGCGGCCCTCGGTGTTGCCGAACCGGAAGACACAGGTGTCGCCGATGCTCAGGGACACCACGGGCGCCCCGCATCGTTCCTCGCGGTCCTGGTGCATGCCCATCTTCGCTGTGGCGTCATAGAAGTTGATGAGCGCCGCGTCCGGTTCGTACGCGGTCCCGGCGGCCTCGTCCTGGTAAGCCGCGGTGACGGCTGCGCGGCCCAACGCGACCAGCCACTCGGGAAGTTCGGCCACCCGTGCGCCGTTCACGTCGTCGGCGGTGCGCGAGTAGCGGTAGGGCTGCCAGTGCCAGCCGAGGCACACCGTCCGTACGGACATCACGCCGTTGCCCGGGAGAACGGTGTGCCGGATCGGTACGGGCGCCCGAGCCCACGCGCGGCAGGCCGCGACGAGTTCGCGCTGACGACCCGGCGTCAGCCATCCCGGTACGTGCACGGCACCGGGTGCGATCACCGCCCGCGAGCGGGGGAAGAGCGCGTCAGTCGGCATGGTCCGGCTCCCCGGGGGCGTCCATGGCTGCGGACGGTAGCACACCGATCGCGCAGGGTATGATTCCGGCCGTCGGGACGCCGTGCAGGCGCCGACGAGGGTGACCGTCGCGGGCTGAGGTCAGAGGGTCGCCGCGAGGGCGGTCGAGGGTCTCGTACGGGGTCATGGCGAGAGTCCCTCCGCTTCCCGACGCATTGCTCCTCCGGTCTCCGCCCTCCACGATACGCCGGGTGACCTGCACCGTTCTGTGCCGTAATGCCTCGACGGCCCATCAGGTCCAGACCAAGTGAGCGGCCCTGCACACCCCCTGTGCGAAGCGGCCCGGTCCCTCGCGCCCGACAAGGGTTTTCCCCGTATCGGCTTCATCCCGCCGTTGCCTAGTGTCTGCGCACCGGTGGTTTTCAGCCTCTGATCAGGCGAATGGCAGAGGCGTGCGAATCATGAGGCTGCCGGTGGCGTCCCCCCGACCAGGGGCCGTCGCGCCGACGACGGCGAGTGGGCACCCCCAAGCCCCGGGTGCTGCGCTCTGCAACCCCCACGCGCATCGCAGCACCCGCGCCGTCGCCCGTGCACCGCACCGTCAGCAGCTCCGGCAACGCACCGGAGACGCCCTTGAAAGGGAACACCTTGAACGGTTCCAGGCGGAGACTCATATCCGTCGTGGCGGCCACCGCCACGATCCTCGGCGTCACGGCCACGTCCTCCGTGGCGCTGGCGGCCCAGGCGGCGCCCTCGCCGAAGCCGGCCCCTGCCTCCCAGGCCATGGCCGCACTGCCGTCCGCGCCGGTCGAGAAGGTCATCGTGACCTACAAGAACTCGACCGCGGAGGCCACTTCCAACACCGCCGCCAAGAGCGACACCGCGGACAAGGCCGAGGAGACCGGCGAGAGCCTCTCCTTCGAGCGCCGGCTCGCCGGCGGCGCCGCCCTCGTCGACCTGGGCAGCGGCACCAGCAAGCAGGACGTCGCCGAGGTCATGGCCGCCTTCAAGGCGGACCCGAACGTCGCCTCCGTCGAGCCCGACATCCGCGCCTACGCGATGGCGGTCACCCCCGACGACACCGAGTACACCAAGCAGTGGGACCTCTTCGAGGCCACCGGCGGCATGAACGTGCCCGGCGCCTGGGACAAGACCACCGGCTCCGGCGTCACCGTCGCCGTGATCGACACCGGCTACGCCGCCCACTCCGACCTCGCCTCGAACGTCGTCTCCGGCTACGACTTCATCTCCTCCGGCTCGGACGCCCGCGACGGCAACGGCCGTGACGGCGACGCCAAGGACGAGGGCGACTGGAACGCCACCGACGGCGAGTGCGGCGTCGGCTCCAAGGCGAGCAACTCCTCCTGGCACGGCACCCACGTCGCCGGCACCATCGCCGCGACCACCCACAACGGCAAGGGTGTTGCCGGCATCGCCTACGGCGCCAAGATCCAGCCCGTCCGCGTGCTCGGCAAGTGCGGCGGCTCCTCCGCGGACATCGCCGACGCCATCACCTGGGCCTCCGGCGGCAGCGTCCCCGGCGTCCCCGCCAACCCGACCCCGGCCAAGGTCATCAACCTGAGCCTCGGCGGCCCCAGCTCCAGCTGCCCGAGCGTCTACCAGAACGCCATCAACGGCGCCGTGTCGCGCGGCACCACCGTCGTCGTCGCGGCCGGCAACAGCAACGCCAACGCGTCCGGATTCACCCCGGCCAACTGCTCCAACATCATCAACGTCGCGTCCACCAGCCGCGAGGGCAACCGCTCGTTCTACTCGAACTACGGCAGCATCATCGACGTCGCCGCCCCGGGCGGTGAGACCCGCCGCGGCACCGACACGCCCGGCACCGTCACCACCCCCGAGAACGGCATCCTCTCCACGCTGAACTCCGGCACCACCACCCAGTCGCTGGAGAACTACAAGCCCTACCAGGGCACCTCGATGGCCGCGCCGCACATCGCCGGCCTCGCCGCGCTCCTCAAGTCGGCCAAGAGCACCCTCACCCCGGCCGAGATCGAGACCGCGATCAAGAACAACGCCCGTCCGCTGCCCGGCACCTGCACCGGCGGCTGCGGCACCGGCATCGCCGACGCCGCCAAGACGGTCGAGGCCGTCACCGGCACCACGCCCGGCGGCGCCACGTTCACCAACACTACGAACGTGACCATCGCGGACAACAGCACAGCCACCTCGTCGATCGCCGTCACCGGCCGCACCGGCAACGCCCCGGCCGCCCTCAAGGTCGGCGTCGACATCAAGCACACCTGGCGCGGTGACCTGGTCATCGACCTGATCGCCCCGGACGGCACCGTGCGGAACCTGAAGACCTCCTCCGGCTCCGACAGCGCCGACAACGTCCTCGCGACGTACACCGTCGACGCCTCCAGCGAGGTCGCCAACGGCACCTGGCAGCTGCGGGTCCGCGACGTCGCCTCGGGTGACACCGGCTACATCGACTCGTGGAGCCTCACCTTCTAAGAGGTGCCACAAAACTGAAAACAGCAGGTCAGGGGCCTGTCGTCGGTGAATCGCCGACGACGGGCCCCGCCGCCGTCCCGTCCGAATGCCGGACGCAGGGCCTGGACTCCGGCGGTTGACTTCGTATCCTCTGCACGCGGGCCCGTCGCGGAAGGACCCGGGGGAACGAAGTCCGCGCACACCAGAGGGTGGTGGTCGCACGTGGAGTCGGCGGCGTACCGCCACGCGCCGGACCGTCATGCTCCGGTCGGGCGGAGCGAACTTCTGGCACGCCTCGACAGAGTGCTGGCCACCCGCGGCCGCGCCCTGCTCAGCGGACCCGCAGGCGTCGGCAAGACCGAGGTGGCCCTCGCGGTGGCCGCCCGCGCCGAAGCCCGCGGCGAGACCGTCCTCCGGCTGGCGCCCCAGCCCGCCGACCGCTCCGTCCCCGGCGCCACGGCCGCCGCGCTCCTCGCCTCCGTACCGCCGTCCGCCCTCACCGGCCTGCCCGGCCCGCAGAGCGCCGCCGTCGCCATGCTCCGCCGCGAGGCCCCCATACCCGAGGGCGGCTGGGACCCCATCGCCCTGCGCCTCGCCGTCGCCCAGGTCCTGCGCTCCCTCACGGCCGAGGGCCCCGCCCTGCTCATCGTCGACGACACCCACCACGTCGACACCGTGAGCGCGGACCTGATCCGGTTCGCCCTCCACCTCGCGCCGCCCGCGCTCCGCGTCGTCGCCGTCGACACCCCGACCCTGGGCGCCCCGCCCGTCGGCACACCGCCCTACGGCGCACCGTCCTTCGCGGTGCCGCCCTTCGGCGCCCGGGAGCACCTTGCCCCGGCCTTCGGCGCCCAGACCGTGGCCGGCGGGGATTCCGGCCCGCACCCGATCCCCGACAGGGCTATCCCGGGCGGCCCGTCGGCGGGTACGCCGACTCACGGGGTCGTGCCGTCGGCCGGTGCGTCGGCGCAGGGGCTCGTGCCGTCGGTGGACACGCCGCCGCACGGCATCGTGACCTCGGCCGGTACGCCGATCGAAGGAATCCCGCCGTCGGGTGCGACGCCCTTCGCCGCCCAGTACCCGGGCACCACCCCCCAGTACCCGGGCACCACCCCCCAGGACGTGCCCGCGGCCCCCGCCCCCGAGGCACCCGCCCCGGCCGCCCCCGGCGCCCTGCCCTACGGCGTCGATCCGCCCGGACCCACGCTCCCCGGAGCCGCCCCCGCCTCCGTTCCGGCCCCCGCCCCGCAGTCCTCCGGCGCGCTCGTCCCGGGGACACCGGCCCTGGCAGGCGTACCCCTCCCTGCCCAGCGGCTCGGTGCCGATGTTCCCGGGGCCAGGCACTACGGCGCCGGGCAGCGGCTCGGCGCTTCCGAGGTCGGCCTGCCGGGCGACACCGGCGTGGCCGAACCCCTGTGGGCACCCTCCGAGGCGGACGTGCTGCTCGTGCCGCCCCTGCACGCCGACGAGATCGCCGAACTGCTCGTCCACCACCACCTGCCCGCCCGCATGGCCGGACGCATCCACCGCGCCAGCGGCGGCAATCCGCGCCTCGCCCTCGCGGTGGGCCACTCCCTCGCCGACACCAGGGCACGGGTCCACCACGCCGAGGAACTCCCGCTGTCCGGCCGCGCGCGGGACCTTGCACGCCAGATGCTCGCCTCCGTACCGCCGTCCGTCCACGGGACCCTTCTGCTCGCGGCGCTCGCGCTCCGCCCCACGGCGTCACTGATCCGCCGTACGGGCCGTCCGACCGCCGAAGCCGACCTCGCCACCGCGGAACGCGCCCACCTCATCTCCCTCACGGAGGACGGCGCCGTCACCTTCACCGCGGGCGTGCTCGCCTCCACTCTCGTCCACGACGCGTGCTGGACGCAGCGCAGTGCCGGCCACGCCGCCCTCGCCGCTGCGTCCGACGACCCGTTGGAGGCGGCCCGGCACCGCGCCCTCGCCACGGACGTGCCGGACGAGCGGATCGCCGCCGACGTCGCGGCGGCCGCCGATGCGGCCCGCCGCCGCGGCAACCGCGCCCTCGCCGCCGAGCTGGCGCTGCTCGCCGCCGAGTCCACCCCCGTCCACCACGGCGCCGAGCGCCTCACCCGGCTCGTGGAAGCCGCGGAGGAGGCGGCCCGGGCCGCCCGCTCCGACCTCGCCCGGCGCGCCGCCACCGAGGCGCTCGCCCGCGACGCCTCACCGCCCCAGCGCGTCCGGGTACGCATCGCCGTCCTCGACACCGCCGGACAGGGACTCGGGGACCTCGACGAGACCTATCTGCACGCCATGGAGGATGCCGCCGGCGACACCGCGCTCCGGGCCGCCGTCCATCTCAGGCTCGCGGTGAAGTACGTCCTCGCCGACGGCGATCCCGTCCGGTCGCGCGCCGCGGCGGTCGCCGCGGCCACCCTCGCGACCTCGGTCGGCGACCAGCGGACCGCTGCCAGGGCGCTGACCATACGCGCACGCATGGACCGCGTCCTCGGAGCACCGGAAGCCGAACGCACGCTTGCCGAGGCACGCACCCTCGAAATGCTCGAACAGCCGTCAGGTGTCCGCAACGCCGCCCAGATCCTGACCATCCGTCACGCACTCTTCGACGACCGTCTCACCGAGGCGCGCGAACAGCTCCACGCCCTGCTGCCGCTCGTCGAACGCCGCGGGCCCGTCGAGGACGCGATCGAGCTCTTCCGTACCCTCGCCGAGATCGAGGCCCGGCAGGGACTCTGCGCCGCGGCCGTCTCCCACGCGGGCAGGTCGCTCGCCCTCACGCTGGAAGCCGGACTCTCACCCGGCCCCGCGTGGTACGCCATCGCGATCGCCGAAACCGCCGGGGGCAGCTTCACCCGCGCGGAACACTACGCACGCCGCAGCGCCCAGGCCTCCGAGGAGGAGGGCGACCACGTGTTCCTCTCCCGCAGCCTGTACGCGCTGGGCCGGATCCAGCTCATCACCGGCGACGTGGCGAACGCCCTCGACACCCTCCGTCGCGTCCAGGACGGGGAACGCGCCCAGGCCACCGCCGACCCCTCCGTGCTCCGCTGGCACGAGGAGCTCGCCGAGGCCCTCATCGCCAACGACTGCCCCGAGGAAGCCGCTGGACTGCTCGCCTCCGTACGGCCCGTCGCGGAGCGGCTCGGCCGTACGACGGTGCTGCTCGGCTGCGACCGGGTACGCGCCCTCCGCCTCGCGGCGACCGGAAAGCCGGGCGAGGCGGTCGAACTCCTCGCCGCGGCCGCCGAACGCTACGCCGCCGCCGGCCTCCCGCTGGAGCAGGGCCGCGCCCTGATAGCCCTGGCCCGTGTCGAACGCCGCCGCCGCAGGAAGTCCCCTGCCCAGGCTGCGCTCCAGGCCGCCGCCGCGGTCTTCGAACGCGCCGGCGCACGTCCATGGCTCGCCCTGGCCAACGAAACACCGGCCCGCTCCGATGCACCCCCCGCCCAGGGCGGAGCACTGTCCCCCTTGTCCTCCCTCACCGAGGCGGAGCGCCGCCTCGCTCTGCTGGTCGGCCAGGGCGCCAGCAACCAGGAGGCAGCCGCCAAGCTCTACCTGAGCGTCAAGACCGTCGAGGCACGTCTGACCCGCATCTACCAGAAGCTCGATGTCCGCTCACGGGCCCAGCTCGCCACCGCGCTGAGCGCCCGGACCTCTCAGCCGGGTCTCTGAACGCCTCCGGCGCCCGTACGGTGAGGCGGCTCCCGTCGCGGTACGTCGGTGAAGGAACGCCTTCGCGGACGGCGTCGGCCGAGTCCTCCGGCCGGCCGTCCGCGCTCGACACGTACGCACACCGCGGCGCCATACGACGAGGGCACAACGCGGGCAGCCGTCGAGGCGGTCCTCGGCGATGTGCCCCGTTGTGCCCTTTCAGGGTCGGTCAGGGTCGGTCAGCCGCGTTCGTGCAGGCCGAAGACCTGGATCAGCGGTAGTTCACGAACTGGAGGGCGAAGTCGAAGTCCTTGCCCTTCAGCAGCGCGATCACAGCCTGCAGGTCGTCACGGCTCTTGGAGCTCACCCGCAGCTCCTCGCCCTGCACCTGGGCCTTGACTCCCTTCGGACCCTCGTCACGGATGATCTTCGCGACCTTCTTGGCGTTCTCCTGGGAGATGCCCTCCTGGATCGACGCGAAGATCTTGTACTCCTTGCCGGACAGCTGCGGCTCACCGGCTTCCAGCGCCTTCAGCGAGATGCCGCGCTTGATCAGCTTCGACTGGAAGACGTCGAGGATCGCGTTGACACGCTCCTCGGAGTTCGCCTGCATCAGGATCTTCTCGCCGGACCACGAGATCGAGGCGCCCACGTTCTTGAAGTCGTACCGCTGCGCGATCTCCTTCGCGGCCTGGTTGAGGGCGTTGTCGACCTCCTGCCGCTCGACCTTCGAGACGATGTCGAAACTGGAGTCGGCCATGTCCTGTGGCTCCTTGCATCGGATGTCGGGGATACGCCCAAAGCCTAGCCACCCCCGCACCCCCCACCCTGATCAATCCGGTGGCGAAGCACCCCCCGGCATCAGGTATTGTTTACGTCGTTGCCACGGGGAACCGCGAGAGCGCGGTCGATCCATAGGCGACATCCCATGGCGGTGTGCCCGAGTGGCCAATGGGAGCGGACTGTAAATCCGTCGGCTTAGCCTACCCAGGTTCGAATCCTGGCGCCGCCACGTGAAGAGATGGCCCCTGATCTGCGGAAACACGGATCAGGGGCCATCGGCGTATTGCGTGGCCGCAACGCAACCGTCTCGCGTGGTTCACGCTGGTATGTGACGGGGGAGGGAGCCCTGAGGGGCGGGCGGCCGATACCAGGGGGGCAATGCCGATGATGTTCGGGTACTCGGACGAGTGGTGGGTGCTGCTGCTGTTCCCGGCGGTGCTGTGGGTGCCGGCCGGGCCGTTCGCCATGGTGTCGCTGGGGGCGTGGTGCGCCTCGACGCCCGGACCGCGGCCTCGGCTGTGGTCGGTGCTGGTCCCGCTGATACCGGTGGTGACCTCGGCGATCTTCATGGTCTTCCCGCTGAGCAAGTGGGACCGGCCGGTGCGGGTGGACGGTGCCGTGGAGCCGCCGGCGCACTTGGACGAGTTCCTCGGCTACCTGGCCGTGTACGTCGGGGGCATCACGGTGCTGCCCTGGGTGCTCGGCTACGGCGTCGCACGCCTGCTGCGCTTCCTACGGGCCCGCCGGTGCGGCCCGGGGAAGCTTGTCCGGGGCGCTGCGCACGGCAACGGAGACTGACGCGGCGTAGTCGCGTCAGGGGCACGGCGCCGACCGTCCTGCGGGCACGCTCGGGCGCCCGGCTTCGCCGGGCCCGGGCCCGTCACGGGGCCGTTTGCCGCTTTCGCTTCGGATGGCTCACCGCGTCCTTCAGCTCAATTCCTCCTCAACTTCCTTGCCCGCCTGGGGCGATCACGGTTAGAAAAGCTTCGGTGACCGAGGGTGACAGGGCCCGGCGGTGGCGGCGCCTCGACGCTCACATTCGGCGAGCACTTCAACGCTCGTATTCAAAGGGGGAAATGAACGAGAAGTTCGCTGCCGCGGCTGCGGCCGCCTTTATGGCTGCGTCCCTGATGACCGTGCCGGCGGCCACGGCCACCGCACTACCGATCATCTGCAACCCGGGTGCCGGCCGCGCAGAGGGTCCGCGACGAGGATGCCGTGCAGAGGAATCCGCCGATCCTGCGATCAGGGAATCGCGGTCGGCGCAACACCGGACCGCTGTGGCGTTACCCACTGGTTTGTAAAGATGCGCAAAGCGGTGCCCAAATCGTGATCGCCGGCCCGGCTCGGAGCTGCTGACAATTCACCGTGCGGAGCCTAGGGTCGGCTCCGCCGGGCGACACTCGCGCTCCGGCCGCAGAGCTGAAGGTGATGCTTTCCGAGAGCACACTTCCGCACTCGAACCAAAGAATGATCAACGAGGTGCTGGAAGTGGTCACGGCAACTCGCCCGGGGGCGGCCGACATCGTGTTCATCGCCAGGACGGCCGTCGCGACGCACGACGCGCCGACCGAGTGGTGTCCACGGCCCCTGACCGGAGCACTGCCGGACCGGAAGCCACCGCGCTGCCGGGGAATTGCTCCGGTCCTTGCGTTCGCCACACCCCCGGCCCCCTGCGGCAGCGTCGCCGCTCTCCGGTCCGGGTCCGCTCACCGTATGTCCGACGATGCAAGGTATGTCTCTCCATGAAATCCTTGAAAGTTGCCTCCGGGTTCGCCTTCGTGGTGCTCGCCGCTGTTGTTGTCGCAGTGCTCGTCCTGACCATTTGGACGCCCGGTGACGACTCCGGTTCCTCGCGCAAGAAGGAGGACACGGCTCGGGCTTATACGGTGGCGGCGGATGTCGATCTCACGGGCTCGCCGACGATCGACCGCATCGGCAAGGACGGCCGGATCACCATCGGCGTCAAGGGAGACCAGCCCAACCTCGGCTTCTACGACTCCTTTACGAAGAAGTACTCCGGGTTCGACATCGAGATAGCCAAGATGGTCGCCGCCGACCTCGGATTCGGCGAGGACAAGATCGACTTCAAGACGGTCCCGTCGTCGGACCGCGAGAAGGCGATCGTCAACGGCCAGGTCGACTTCTACGTCGGCACCTACACGATCACCGACGAGCGCAAGCGCGTGGTGGACTTCGCCGGCCCCTACTTCATCGCGGGTCAGGACCTCCTCGTCAGAGCGCGGGGCACCGAGAGGGACATCAACAGCACCAAGGACCTCAAGGGCCGGACCGTGTGCTCGGTGACCGGATCGACGTCCATCAAGCGAATCCGGAGCGGGGACTACGACGCCGTTCCGGTCGAGTACAAGTCCTACTCGAACTGCGTGGAAAGCCTGCTGGCCGGCAAGGTCGACGCCGTCACCACGGACGACGCGATCCTCACGGGCTACGCCGTCGAGCACATCGGCGAGCTCCGCATCCTCGGTGAGAAGCTGTCCGAGGAGCCGTACGGGGTCGGCCTGCTCAAGGGGGACTCGGTCCTGCAGAACGCCATCACGGCCGCGCTGAAGAAGCACGCGCAGAACGGCGACTGGAGGAAGGCGTACGACTCCACGCTCGGCAGGTCCGGGTTCGGCATCCAGATGCCGCCGATCGGCTGACGTCGGCCCCCACATTCTGAAATGGCCCCTGATCTGCGGAAACGCGGATCAGGGGCCATTTGTGCAGTGATGCTGAGCCGGTGCGGGCAGTGCAGGACCGTCGGCCGTCTCGCGTCGGGGCACCCGCTGAGGCTCCCGGTGGGGACGGCCTCGTTCAGCCGTGCTGGTGAGGGACTGCAGTGGCGACGGTTACGGCACCGAGACCAGGATGATCACGAAGTTGCTGTCGAAGTTCCTCGGGAAGAAGAAGTCGCAGTGGTGGCGGCTGTCCCAGCCCCTCCAGCTGGAGCAGCGGTTGTCGACCCTGGTGTCGTTCGCGGCGAACGCGTCGGCCGCCGGCAGCACGCCGAGTACGAGCCCTGCGACGCCTGCCGAGACTGCAGCAATGATCCTGCGGCGCATACCCACGCACCTCCGAGCATCAATCGCTTACGGGACTTTTATCCCGTATCCACCCTCCACCCGTCTCGGAGCACTGTCAAAAAGAGAGCGGAACGGCCGCCGCGCGACTGGTCCGCCGAGTGGAGCGGTCCCGCTGGACATCCCTGTGCGGTCTCTGCGCGCAGCCCGTAACCCGTAGCTCAACTCTTGCTCAGGAAAGCCCACTTGGACCGAGGGCCGTGCTGAACTGACCGGAGCGGACGGTGCATGGGAGGGGCGTCCGCTCTCGAACGGCAGGAGGTTTCGATGCGCAGGACAGCGGCGCTTCTCGCCGGCGGAGTCCTCCTCTGCGGCGCCCTGACGGCGTGCAGCAGCGGCGGCCTCGTCCGCACGGCGGCCGAGGCTCCCCCGAAGCTGCAGCCGACGGCCGGGACCAGTGCCCGGACCGGTACCCCGACCGTGGCCGTCGCGGTTCCGGGCGCGAGCCCCGTGGCGCCGCCCGGCGGCCACTCGAGCGCCGACCGGAGCTCCGGGAGCAGGGTGAGCGAGACCGTGCCGTCCGCGCTTCCGGACGAGCGGCCGATGGCCCGTGTGGCCGGCGCGACGGGCAGCGTGCAGATACCCGTGGAGGGGACCGTCGGTCCGGGAACCGTGTCCGTCGGCGTGGTGTGCCGGGGTGAGGGGAGGGTGACGGTCAGGCTGCTGCCGAAGGACGTCACCTTCACTCACGAGTGCGAGGCGAAGGAAGCGAGCGGTACGTACGACCTCATCGGAATGGTGACATCGCATCCCGGCTCGTGGCTGTCCGTCACGGCGTCCTCGGGTGTGCGCTGGTCCCTGGCGATGGGAGAGGTGTCCGAGTCTTCGGCGCCGGCGGTGTGAAACGGGACGGCTCCCTGCCGGCGCCGCGGAGGGCGCGAACAGGGAGCCGGTCGTACGCGGCTCGGCTCAGCCGAAGAGGTTGAAGTTGTTCCAGCCCGTGCCGATCTTTATGCGGCTGGAGAGGTTGAACGGCTTGGTGGACGAACCACTGCCCGGGTAGACGTACAGCGTCCCGTCGGACGCCCGGACGATGAAGTCCGACTTGCCGTCGCCCGTGAAGTCGCCGGGGGAGACGTAGGCGGTGAAGTTCCAGCCGGTGCCGATCTGGACGCGCGCCTTGAAGGGGGTCGTGGACACGCCGGTGCCCTTGTACATCCACATCCGGCCCTGCGGGTCGCGGGCCAGCAGGTCCGCCCTGGCATCGCCGCTGTAGTCGCCGTGGCCGATGACGATGTAATTGCCCCAGCCGGAGCCGACCTTGGTCTTGCTGCCGAAGGTGCCGTCGCTGCGGCCCTTGAAGAGCCAGAGGTTGCCGGCCGCGTCGGTGGCGTTCAGGTCGGCCTTGCCGTCACCCGTGACGTCACCGGTGACGGTGATGTTCTTGTAGCCGCCCCAGCCGCTGCCGATGAGCACCCAGTCCTGGATCTCGGTGCTGTACGTGAACAGGTAGCCCTCGAGGTCCCGCAGGATGAGGTCGACGATGCCGTCGTCGTCCGTGTCGGCCTGACGTGCCAGGTCGGCCCCGGGGATGGCGCTCCAGAACTCGCCCGCGCCAAGGCGGTTGCCGCGGGAGATGTAGACGTAGGAGTCGCCGTTGGTCTTACGGGCGAACAGGTCGGCGAGGTAGTCGCCGTTGTAGCTGATCTCGGGGCCGCCAGCCACCTGCCGGGCCGGCTTCGACAGTGCCTGCTGACTCCGGGCCTCACGGTACTTGGTGAGGGCGGCGCTCGTCTCGGGGCTCACGACGTCGTACGGCGTGGGCGGCGTGACGGCCGGAGCGGCCTGGGCGGCGGGGGCGCCGGCGAGGACTCCGGCGCCGAGCGCGAGGGCGGCCACGGCGGCAGGGAGGGCCTTGCGGACTCTCCGGGGCATGGATCTCACACAGATCTCCTGTCGATCGACAACACGGCCGTGTGGCATGGGCGGTGCGCACGTCACGGGCCGGTGGGCAAGAAAGGTCCGGAGAAGAGAGAAGGCCGTCGTACGGAAGGCGCACGGAAAGGCGCGTGGTCGATTCGGACGCGCACATCTGCGGGCATGTCCGGTGGACACGCGGAACGTTCATCCCCCCACCCCAGGATGGCCGATCCTACAATCACTCTCCTTGCGCGTCACCAGGCAATAAAGGGAACGCTCCTG
This sequence comes from Streptomyces sp. NPDC030222, assembly GCF_055573115.1. Taxonomy (NCBI): domain Bacteria; kingdom Bacillati; phylum Actinomycetota; class Actinomycetes; order Kitasatosporales; family Streptomycetaceae; genus Streptomyces; species Streptomyces sp. NPDC030222. Next base: position 90,959 of record NZ_JBVICA010000013.1, on the reverse strand, counting down.
ACGCCGGAAAGCGATCGGCCCGGCTTCCGGGAAAGCGAACGGCTCCGCTCCTCGCCGTGCGAGGAGCGGAGCCGTCATTGCGTCCGGGGGTGTCAGCCGAAGAGGGTGAAGCTGCCCCAGCCTGTGCCGATCTTGAAGCGGCTGGAGAGCTTGAACGGCTCGGTGGCGGAGCCGCGGCCCGGGTAGCCGTACATCGTGCCGGTCTTGTCGACGACGATGAAGTCCGCCTTGCCGTCGCCCGTCATGTCACCGGTGGACACGTAGTGCTTGAAGTTCCAGCCGGTGCCGATCTGGACGCGCGCCAGGAAGGGCGAGCTGGAGCTGCCGGTGCCCTTGTACATCCACAGGCGCGCCTGCGGGTCGCGGGCCAGCAGGTCGGGCTTGCCGTCGCCGCTGTAGTCACCGCGGCCGATGACGGTGTAGCTGCCCCAGCCGGAGCCGACCTTGGTGCGGGCGCCGAACGTACCGTTGCCGTTGCCCTTCCACAGGTAGAAGTTGCCGGCCGCGTCGGTGGCGTTCAGGTCGACCTTGCCGTCGCCGGTGACGTCACCGGTGACGGTGAGGTTCTTGTACGAGCCCCAGCCGGATCCGATCGTCACGGGCGTGGTGCTCTTGGCCAGCCCGGCGTACAGCACACCGTCCCAGCGACGGAACAGCAGGTCCGGCTTCTTGTCGTTGTCGAGGTCGGCCTGGCGGACCGTGTCGAAGGCGTTCCAGAAGGATTCCATGTACTGCTGGCCGCCGAGAGAGGTCCCCCGCGAGTAGTACATGTAGGCCTTGCCGTCGGACTTGCGGGCGAAGAGGTCCGCACGGTCGTCGCCGTTCCAGGACGTCTCGTACGCGGCGCCGCCGAAGCGGGCGCTCTTGCCGTTCGTGGCTCCCTTGGCCACCTGGGCGATGACCCGTGCGGCCGCGTCGGCCGGCTGCGGGTCCGCGGCCTGCGCCGCCGGCGCCGAGGCCAGTGCGGCGCCGCCGAGCGTGATCGCGGCCAGGGCCGCGGGCAGCGCCTTGCGCATCGTGCGCGAAATGGATGTCACTCGGTCTCCCGTTGATGAGCGGAAAGCTCAAAGCGAGGGACGGCCGACGGAGTCGCAGCGCGAAACGGTGCGCGCGCATGCCCGACTGACGGCAAGAAAGTGTGTTCCCCCCACCTTGGCTAGTTGATGGTACAAGCGAGCCGTACGCCCGGCGCGGGGGATTACGCGGGTGTGACGTCCGTTACGAGACGAAGACGAGGGAACGCCCCGGCCGCGCGAGAGCGATCGGGGCGTTCCGCTGCGAACCGCGTGGCCCGGCCTCAGCCGAAGATGTCGAAGCTGTTCCAGCCTGTGCCGATCTTGAAGCGGCTGGAGAGCTTGAACGGCTCGGTGGCGGAGCCGCGGCCCGGGTAGCCGTACAGCGTGCCGCTCTTGTCCCGGACGAGGAAGTCGGACTTGCCGTCGCCGTTCATGTCGCCGGTGGAGACATAGGCGGTGAAGTTCCAGCCGGTACCGACCTGGACGCGGGCCTTGAACGGGGTGGTGGCGTTGCCCGTGCCGATGTACATCCACAGGCGGGCCTGCGGGTCACGGGACAGGATGTCGGGCTTGCCGTCGCCGCTGTAGTCGCCGTGGCCCATGGAGGTGTAGCTGCCCCAGCCGGAGCCGACCTTGGTCTTGGCGCCGAAGGTGCCGTTGCCGTTGCCCTTCCACATCCAGAAGACGCCGGCCGTGTCGGTGGCGTTCAGGTCGGGCTTGCCGTCGCCCGTGACGTCACCGGTGATGGTGATGTTCTTGTAGCCGCCCCAGCCGGAGCCGAGATCGGCGCTGCTCCCGTTGTGGCTGGTCGTCACGGCCATGCCGCCGGCCTCGTCACGGAACAGGAGGTCGATCTCACGGTCGCCGTCGACGTCGGCCTGAAGGATGACGTTGATCCCCTTGTAGCCGTCGATGAACTCCGGCGCGCCGAACGAGGTGCCCTGCGAGTAGTACGCGTAGCCGAGGAAGGTGTCCTTGTTGCGGACCATCAGGTCCGCCTTGTTGTTGCCGTCGAGGGTGATCTCGTCGGCGGCGCCGGCGAAGCGCGAGGGACCCTGGGCCGCCTTGGCCTTGGCGGCGTGCTGTGCGGCGTTCGCGGCCGCACCGGTCTTGGGGGTCTCGGCGGCCACGGCGGCCGGCGCGGCCGCGAGGGCGGCGCTGCCGAGGGTGATTGCGGCCAGCGCCGCGGGAAGGCCCTTGCGGATCCTCCGGGAAATGGACGTCACTCAGATCTCCTGTGTTCCAACAGCCGGGACGCACGATTGCGCGCGACTGAGCAGCAAGAATCGAGGAAAGAGAACGGGGCTGGTCAGATGCCGCGAGTCGAATCGCAGGCACACCCCATACGTGAAAAGGTCCCCCCACCTCAGGTTGTGAATGGTATATCCCGGGATCTTTGTGTGTCACTCGGTATCACCAACCTCCGGTGACATCTGTGTTGACGGCAGGGGAACGAATGCGGTTGCCAGCCACGGCTGTTCGTTCCGGAAGTCGTCATATGGCTTTGGTCGCAGTCCACTTGTGCAGGGGCCGACAGGCGCGGTAGGCCCTGGGGCACCGCCAACCGCGGCTTCCGGAACGGCCGTCGGGGCGGACGGCGGTCATCCGGGACAACTGGTTTCAGCCACGGGGCGTTTGGCGCGAGGCGGAACGAGCAGGCGTCGGCCGGGAGCCGGGAGCCGGGAGCCGGGAGCCGGGAGCCGGGAGCCGGGAGCCGGGAGCCGGGAGCCGGGAACGGGAACGGCCCCGACCGCGTCCGGGGACGAGGTCGGGGCCGTTCCGTTAGGCCGGAGGCAGGCTCAGCCGAAGAGGTCGAAGCTGTTCCAGCCGGTGCCGATCTTGTAGCGGCTGGAGAGGCTGAACGGCTGGGTCGACGAGCCGCGGCTCGGGTAGCCGTACAGCGTGCCGTCGGACGCCCGGACGATGAAGTCGGACTTGCCGTCACCCGTCATGTCGCCGGTCGAGGCGTAGGCGGTGAAGTTCCAGCCGGTGCCGACCTGGACCCGGGCCTTGAACGGCGTGGTGCTGTTGCCGGTGCCCATGTACATCCACAGGCGGGCCTCCGGGTCGCGGGCCATGAGGTCCGGCTTGCCGTCGCCGCTGTAGTCGCCGTGGCCGATCACGGTGTAGCCGCCCCAGCCGGAACCGACCTTGGTCTTACCGGTGAAGGTGCCGTTGCCGTTGCCCTTCCACAGGTAGAAGTTGCCGGACGCGTCGGAGGCGTTCAGGTCGATGTTGCCGTCGCCGGTGACGTCACCCGTGGTGGTGATGTTCTTGAAGCCGCCCCAGCCGGTGCCGATGGTGCCGTCGCCGGGGTGCCCGGCGGCGGTCGTGTAGAGGGCACCGTCGATGCCGCGGAGGATGAGGTCCGGGACGCCGTCCTTGTCGAGGTCGCCGGACTGGCGGACGACGTTGAAGACGTCCCAGAAGTTGCCCAGGTCCTCGCGGGCGCCGAAGGTGGTGCCCTTCGAGGAGTAGACGTAGGCCTGACCGCTGTTCTTCACGCGGACGAACAGGTCCGCCATGTTGTCGCCGTCGAAGCTCGGCTCCGCGGTCGTGGCCGTGAACCGGGACGGGGCGGCCTTCGTGTCGGCCTTCAGCTGCTTCACGGCCTCGGCGGGCGTGGGTGCCTCGGCGGCCTGGGCGGCCGGGGCGGCCATGAGGGCCGCGCTGCCGAGGGTGACGGCGGCGAGCGCCGCGGGAAGGGCCTTGCGGACCTTCTGGGAAATGGACGTCACTCAGATCTCCATGTGATCCAACGGCGCGACGCACACGGAAGTGTGCACCGGCCGAGCAGTAAGAGCCCGAGCGAGGAGAAGCGCGAGGGTCTGACCTATGGCGGCGCGGCTTGACGGCGCACTCGCGCCATGGTGGACCCGTCGAACATGTGCCCCCACTCAGTGCGTTGATGCTACAACCGGGTAGCCCGCCCATCGCACGGGCGTTCGTTACTGCTGTGCAACAAACGCAGCGGGGTGACGCCGACCCTCAATGTTCCGAAATGCCTCAATTCCCCGCAACGTCCTTGACCGCCACGGCCACCGGCACCTGACCCGAGATCAGTTCGAGCGTGAGTCCGGCCGTCGCGGGGGTGTCGACGAGCTCCGCGAGGACGGTCGCCACGTCGTCGCGGGGGACGGGGCCGCGGCCCGTCGAGGCCTCGAGCCGGACGAGGCCGGTGCCCGGGTCGTCGGTGAGCATGCCAGGGCGCAGGATCGTCCAGTCCAGCTCGGTGAGCGAGTGCACATACGCGTCGGCCGCGCCCTTCGCGCGCAGATACACGTCGAAGACCTCGTCGCCCGGGTGGCCGGGGTCCGCCCCCATGGAGGAGACGACCAGGAAGCGCCGGACGCCGGCCAGGACCGCCGCGTCCGCGAACAGCACGGCGGCCGCGCGGTCCACGGTGTCCTTGCGGGCCGTTCCGCTGCCCGGCCCGGCTCCCGCCGCGAAGACCGCGGCGTCCGCGCCCCGCAGCACGTCGGCCACCTCCGACACGGACGCCGACTCCAGGTCCAGCACGGCCGGCTCCGCGCCCGCCTGCCGGAGATCACCGGCCTGTTCCGGTTTGCGGATGATCCCTACCGCTTCGTCCCCGCGCGCCGCCAGCAGCCGTTCCAGCCGCAGCGCGATCTTTCCGTGTCCTCCGGCGATGACAGTGCGCATGCCTCGACCGTAAGGCCCGGACGCGCGCGGCGCAGGACGGTCGTCCCCGCACGGTTCCCGGATGCCCGGGCAGGGCCGGGGCCTGCGGCCGCTCAGGCTCCGGGCTGCTCCGGCCTGCCCTGACGGGGCAGGTCCAGGGCGACCGCCGCGGCCGAGTCGCAGTACTCGCGGACCGCGCTCGTGCGGGCCACCACCCGGCCGCGGTGGATCACCACCCTGCTGTACGCGAGGGACAGCACCCCCGTGAGCCGTTCGCCGCGGACCGCCAGCAGCTCCGCCGGGAACCCCGCCTCCACCCGGACCTCCGGCAGGCCCATGGCCTCCCGTGCGGCGGTCGACACGGCGGCGTACGCCTCCTCGGCGCGCAGCCCGCCCTGGGACGCCAGCAGATACGCGGCCTCCAGGGGATCCCCTCGGCCGACCGGGTTGCCTGCGTCCCGCAGGGCTCCGCTGCCCGCCGCGACCCGGACGCCGGCCGCGCGCAGCAGCCGGACGGGGGCGTGGCCGGCGCCGCGCTGCTCGACGCCCGGGCAGTCGCCCTGGGGCAGGCACACCACGGTGACCCCGGCGGCGGCGAGCTGGTCGGCGGCGCGGGCGGCGGCTCCCTCCGGCAGCCGGGACAGGCCCGCGCACGGGCCGATGGCGACTCCGGGCCGCAGCCCGCCCGTCATCGCCGCCAGCCGGGCGAGCCGGGCCGGGTCGGCGCCGTCGGTGTGCAGATCGACGGGACAGCCGTGCTCGGCGGCGACCTCCAGTACGGCCTCGACGTATCCGGCGGGGTCGGGGTCGAGGTCGGGGCAGCCGCCGACGACACCGGCGCCCATCTTCACCGCGTCCCGCAGCATGGCCAGCCCGTCGGCGCCGGCGACGCCGGTGAGGAGCCGGGGGACGGCCACGGCGGTGAGGTCGGCGAGCCCGCGCATCGAACGACGGGTCTGCAGTACGGCCTCCAGGGCGTCGAGCCCCTGGACGTCGTCGATGCGGACGTGCGAGCGCAGGGCGGTCGAGCCGTGGCCGAGCTGGAGCAGCGCGGCCTCGGTGGCGCGCCGCTGGACGTCCTCCGTGACGTACGACAGGGGCCCCGGGGTGTCGGCGGTGAGGGCCGTGTCGCCGTGGGCGTGCGGTTCGGCGGGGGCGGGGAGGAGCAGGAACCCGGTCAGGTCGACCCGGGCTGACGGTGCGGTGAGACTGCCGGCGGTGCCCACGGCCTCGATGCGTCCGCCGCTCAGCCGGACGTCCACCGTGCGTCCGTCGGTGAGCCGGGCACCGTGAAGCAGCAGGGTGGTGGTGTCGGCGGTGGCGCCGTCGGAAGGCTGAGGCCGGCTGTCGGGCATCGCGCTCCTGATGGTGCTCGGGGTGCGTGTTCGGTGTGCCGTCCGGTTGTTCGTGGGCACAAGATCACGCAGCGTGAGTCGAGCCTAGGGGCGGGCCGTCCCGGCATCGAGTAGGAGCGCAATAGTCGTACCGGAGTGGCCACGAGTGGCGTACGGGGCGGGTGGGATGACGGCCCGAAGGCGTGCCGCGAGCGGGACGGGCGGCTGCCGGCAGGAGGGTGGCGGGGCACGGTACGAGGTGCGGAGAGGGCGTCGTCCCGGCGCGACGGCGACTCGGTCGCCGCCCCCGGATACGGATTTGGGTGAACGGCCGCGGACCGTGTAATGTCTTCATCGCTCGCCCCAATAGCTCAGTCGGCAGAGCGTCTCCATGGTAAGGAGAAGGTCTACGGTTCGATTCCGTATTGGGGCTCTGGTGTCAGGTGATCCTCACCTTCGGGTGAGGGGATCTATGGCATCAAAGCGGTGTAGCTCAGTCGGTAGAGCAAGCGGCTCATAATCGCTGTGTCACCGGTTCAAGTCCGGTCACCGCTACACACAGTAGCCGATTGTGGGGTCGGTCCTTCGATCGGCTACTCTTTCTTGCGTTCATCCGTCCATCCGTCCGTCAAGGAGCACTCACGTGGCTGCCACCGACGTCCGCCCGAAGATCACGCTGGCCTGCGTGGAGTGCAAGGAGCGGAACTACATCACCAAGAAGAACCGGCGTAACAACCCGGACCGTCTTGAGATGAAGAAGCACTGCCCTCGCTGCAACGCGCACACCGCGCACCGCGAGACGCGATAAATCAGGCTCGTATACGAGGCCGCCCCCGATCGGGGGCGGCCTCGTGTCGTTTGTTCCGGAATACGGATTCGGCAGTCGGATCCTTTCGCCATACGGAACGGTCAGCTCAGTCAGCACAGTCAGCAGGAGGAAGGCCATGGCGCTCGACCAGTCTTTCGTGGGGCGGACCTATCCGCCCACGGCGCCGTACGAGGTCGGCCGGGAGAAGATCCGCGAGTTCGCGACGGCGGTGGGGGACACGAATCCCGTGTACACCGACCCCGACGCGGCCAAGGCGCTGGGCCACTCCGATGTGATCGCTCCGCCGACGTTCGTGTTCGCGATCACGTTCCGGGCCGCGGGCCAGGTCGTCGAGGACCCGCAGCTCGGCCTGGACTACAGCCGGGTGGTGCACGGTGACCAGAAGTTCGCCTACACGCGGCCGGTGCGCGCGGGCGATCGCCTCTCGGTGACCTCGACCATCGAGGCGATCAAGTCCCTTGCGGGCAACGACATCCTGGACATCCGCGGTGAGGTGCACGACGAGTCCGGCGAGCACGTCGTGACGGCGTGGACGAAGCTGGTCGCCCGGGCGGCCGAGGAGGAGGGCCGATGACCGCGAGGATCGCCTACGACGAGGTCGAGGTCGGCACCGAACTGCCCGCGCAGTCCTTCCCGGTGACGCGCGCCACGCTCGTCCGGTACGCCGGTGCCTCCGGGGACTTCAACCCCATCCACTGGAACGAGAAGTTCGCCAAGGAGGTCGGGCTGCCGGACGTGATCGCGCACGGCATGTTCACCATGGCCGAGGCGATCCGCGTCGTGACGGACTGGGCCGGCGACCCGGGCGCGGTCGTGGAGTACGGGGTCCGTTTCACCAAGCCGGTGGTCGTGCCCAACGACGAGACCGGCGCCCTGATCGAGGTCGGCGCCAAGATCGGGGCGAAGCTCGACGACAACCTGGTACGGGTCGACCTGACCGCGGTCGCCGACGGGCAGAAGGTCCTCGGCATGTCCCGCGCGGTGGTCCGTCTCGCCTGAGGCTGCCGGAGAAGCACGCCGGAGAGTCCCTCCGGCGGGCCGGCCGTGGAGGGGACAGCCCGCCCCCCGATGGCCGTGCGGCCGTGTGGCGAGCCTCACGTCCTTCCCGCGTACCGCCCCGCACCCCGGGGCGCCTGCACGGGCCCCGATACTCTGGGCCCGTGCAGGAACTCCATGACGCCCCCCTCGCCCCCCTGACCACCTTCCGGCTCGGCGGGCCCGCGAACCGGCTCGTGACGGCCACTACCGACGACGAGGTGATCGCCGCCGTCCGTGAGGCGGACGCCGCCGGTGCGCCGTTGCTCGTGATCGGCGGCGGCAGCAACCTCGTCATCGGGGACAAGGGCTTCGACGGCACCGCGCTGCGGATCGCCACGAAGGGCTTCGCCCTCGACGGGACGCGTCTGGAGCTCGCCGCCGGGGAGGTCTGGAGCGACGCCGTGACGCGGACCGTCGAGGCGGGCCTGGCCGGCATCGAGTGTCTGGCGGGCATCCCGGGCTCGGCGGGTGCCACGCCCATCCAGAACGTGGGCGCGTACGGCCAGGAGGTCTCCAGCACCATCACCGAGGTGGTGGCGTACGACCGCCGCAGCGGCGAGACGGTGACCCTCGCCAACGCCGAGTGTGAATTCTCGTACCGGCACAGCAGGTTCAAGCAGTTCCCCGACCGGTTCGTCGTGCTGCGGGTCCGCTTCGAGCTGGAGGACGCGGGCGGGCTGTCCGCGCCCGTCAAGTACGCGGAGACGGCCCGCGCCCTGGGTGTCGAGGCGGGGGACCGGGTCGACGCCGCCCTCGCCCGCGAGACCGTGCTGAAGCTGCGCGCCGGCAAGGGCATGGTGCTGGACCCCGAGGACCACGACACCTGGTCGGCCGGCTCGTTCTTCACCAACCCCATCCTGACCGCGGCCGAGTACGAGACCTTCGTCGCCCGCGTGCACGACCGGCTCGGCGACGGCGCCACGCCCCCCGCGTACCCGGCGGGGGACGGCCGCACCAAGACGTCCGCCGCCTGGCTGATCGACAAGGCGGGATTCACCAAGGGCTACGGCACAGGCCCGGCGCGCATCTCCACCAAGCACACGCTCGCCCTGACGAACCGGGGCGAGGCGACGACCGAGGACCTGCTCGCACTGGCCCGCGAGGTCGTCGCCGGGGTCCGGGACGCCTTCGGTGTGACCCTCGTCAACGAGCCGGTGACGGTCGGCGTCACGATCTAGCGGGTGTCCCACGGGGGTCAGTACGCGACCCCCACCGCCTGCTTCACCGCCGCGGGGTCGTCGAGCAGCGCGAGCATCGCGTGGGCCACGTCCGCGCGGCCGATTCCCGTCGCGCCCCGCGGATTCCCGCCGACGACGGTCCGGTAGACCCCGGACACCGGGCGGTCGAGGAGCCGGGGCGGACGGACGACGGTCCAGTCCGTGGCGCTCGCCCTGACGGCGTCCTCCATGGCGGCGAGGTCCGCGTAGACGTCCCGGTAGACGGCTCCGACCAGCGGGGTGACGATCCTCCGGTTCAGGAACGGTTCACCGTCCGGGACGGGGCCCAGCGGTGAGGCGCTGACGGCGAGGAAGCGCCGCACGCCCTCCGCCTCCATGGCGCGCAGCACGGGGCGGGTGATCTTCGTCGCCGTTCCGGCGTCCTTGCGGGTGCGGGCGCCCAGTCCCGACAGCACGGCGTCCCGCCCGGTGACGGCCTCGCGCAGAGGTTCGGGGTCGTCGAGCCGGGGCGCGATGTGGACGTGGACCCCGGTGAGGGGTACGTCCAGGCGTGCGGGGTCGCGGACCACGGCGGTGACCTCGTGACCGGCGGCGACTGCCTGCCGGACGATCTCCCGGCCGATGCCGCCGGTCGCCCCGAAGACGGTCAGTCTCATGATGAACCCCCGAAGAGTAGTGGGTGAGTGCTTACTCACCTCTAGGGTGGGTAAGCACTCACCCACTCGTCAAGACCCGAACGAATGCCAGGCCTGAAAGGGGCAGTGATGCAACCCGCTCGGACCCGCATCCTCGACGCGGCGGTACAGCTCATGCGGACCGTCGGACTCGCCCGCGCGACCACCAAGGAGATCGCGAAAGCGGCGGAATGCTCGGAGGCCGCGCTCTACAAGCACTTCGCGAGCAAGGAGGACCTCTTCCTCCACGTGCTGGAGGAACGCCTCCCCAGGCTCGGCCCGCTGCTCGCCGGGCTGGCCGAGGACCCCACGGCCCGCGGCGTCGAGGAGAACCTCGTCGAGGTCGTCCGCAGCGCCGCGCTCTTCTACGAGTCCACCGTGCCCATCGGTGCGTCGCTCTTCGCGGAGCCCACCCTGCTGCGCCGCCACGCGGAGGGGGTGCGCGACCTGGGTTCCGGCCCGCACCGGCCGCTCGAAGCGCTCGCCGCGTACCTGCGCGCCGAGCAGGACGCCGGCCGGATCGCGCCCCGCGCCGACCCCGAAGCCGCCGCCGCCCTGCTCATGGGCGCCTGCATGCAGCGCGCGTTCCTGCAGGCCTTCCCCGACGGCCTGCCGGTACCGCCGCTGGACACCTTCGCGCCCGCCCTCGCCCGTACGGTCCTGAGCGGCATCGGCGGTAATTCCGTTGCCGGGGATTCTCCGGAGCCGTCACGCTGACCGGCATGACAGGACCTGTATGCAGCTGAGGCTGCGCCGCTTCCAGCCGCGTATCGGACCCAGGGAGTACCGCGTGGTGCAGCCCTGGACGCCGCTGCGCCACACCACGCTCTCGGACCCGTTCGTGGAATGGGGGAACTTCATCGGCGACCACGACGGGCTGTCCCGGCTGGCCGCCCTGTTCTCCTTCGCCGCATACTCCCGGCACACGATCGTCCACGTGCCGCTGAAGAAGGACGTGGACGACGACCTGCTGTTCCCGCTCCACTACGTCGACCTGGTGCTGGTCCACCACTCCCTGGGACTGCGCAGGTCCGAGTGGCCGGCCCTGAGGGCGCGGCTCGGCGGCGGCGCCGGCACGCCGCTCACCGTGCGCACCGACGAACGCCGCACCTCCTTCCACGCCGCCGCGTGGAAGGAGCGCGACCACCACAGGGACATGCGCGACTGGTTGCTCGCCGACGTGCGGGCGGACACGCTCTTCCTCGTCGGCAGCCGGGACGTGTTCGCCTCCGCGTCGAAGGAGTTCGAGTACGCGGCGTGCAAGGGCCCCTGGCAGAAGGACGCCGTCAAGGGCCACCGGGCGCTCGTCGCGGGCCTGGACGGGCTGCTGTGGCCCGACGACGACTGGCGGCGCCGGCCGGAGATCGCCGTCCTCTTCCAGGGCTTCCCGCCGTATCCGCACTTCAGGCGGCCGGGGCGGACCTCAGCCAGTCGTCGACCCCGTCGAGCAGCTTGACCTTCACCTCGTCCGGCGCGACCGAGGCACGGACCGACTGGCGGGCCAGTTCGGCGAGCTCCTCGTCGGTGAAGCCGTGGTGCCGGCGCGCCAGTTCGTACTGGTCGGCCAGCCGGGAGCCGAAGAGCAGCGGGTCGTCCGCGCCGAGGGCCATCGGAACGCCCGCGTCCCACAGCGTGCGCAGCGGGACGTCCTCGGGCTTCTCGTAGACGCCGAGTGCCACGTTCGAGGAGGGGCAGACCTCGCAGGTCACGCCGCGTTCGGCCAGTCTGCGCAGCAGCCGGGGGTCCTCCGCGGCCCGTACGCCGTGGCCGATCCGCGCCGCGTGCAGATCGTCCAGGCAGTCGCGGACGCTCGACGGGCCGGTGAGCTCCCCTCCGTGCGGGGCGGCCAGCAGCCCGGCCTCCCGGGCGATCGCGAAGGCCCGGTCGAAGTCGCGCGCCATGCCGCGCCGCTCGTCGTTGGAGAGGCCGAAGCCGACGACTCCCCGGTCGGCGTACCGGACCGCGAGCCGGGCGAGCGTACGGGCGTCCAGCGGGTGCTTCATGCGGTTCGCCGCGACGAGGACCCGCATACCGAGGCCGGTGTCCCGGGAGGCGGTCTCCACGGCGTCCAGGATGATCTCCAGGGCGGGGATCAGCCCGCCGAGCCGGGGCGCGTACGAGGTCGGGTCGACCTGGATCTCCAGCCAGCCGGAGCCGTCCGCGAGATCCTCCGCGGCGGCCTCGCGCACCAGCCGCCGGATGTCGTCGGCGTCACGGAGACAGGAGCGCGCCATGTCGTACAGCCGCTGGAACCGGAACCAGCCGCGTTCGTCGGTGGCCCGCAGCTTGGGGGGTTCGCCGCCGGTCAGCGCGTCGGGCAGGTGCACCCCGTGCTTGTCGGCGAGCTCCAGCAGTGTGGTGGGCCGCATCGAACCGGTGAAGTGCAGGTGCAGGTGGGCCTTCGGCAACAGGCGGACGTCTCGTACTTGCTCCATTGAGGGATCCTGCCGCACGAGTCCGCCGCGGGGCAGCCCCTTTCCCCGATCGGGTTCTTGCCCGAACGCAGTGACGGGCCCCCGGCCGAAGCCGGGAGCCCGTCCGCTCGCCTGCCGGATCCGGCAGGCGGTGCCTGAGCGCGACGCCTAGCTAGTCGCGCGCCTCCGCGAGCAGCTTCTGCATGCGGGAGACACCCTCGACCAGGTCCTCGTCGCCCAGTGCGTAGGACAGTCGCAGGTAGCCGGGCGTGCCGAAGGCCTCGCCGGGGACGACCGCGACCTCGACCTCGTCAAGGATCAGCGCGGCCAGCTCGACCGAGGTGGCGGGGCGCTTGCCGCGGATCTCCTTGCCGAGCAGACCCTTCACCGACGGGTACGCGTAGAACGCGCCCTCCGGCTCCGGGCAGACCACGCCGTCGATCTCGTTCAGCATGCGCACGATGGTGCGGCGCCGGCGGTCGAACGCGGCGCGCATCTCGGCGACCGCGTCGAGGTCGCCGGACACGGCCGCGAGGGCGGCGACCTGCGCCACGTTGGACACGTTGGAGGTGGCGTGCGACTGGAGGTTGGTCGCGGCCTTCACGACGTCCTTGGGGCCGATGACCCACCCGACCCGCCAGCCGGTCATGGCGTAGGTCTTCGCCACGCCGTTGACCACGATGCACTTGTCGCGCAGCTCGGGCACCAGGGCCGGCAGCGAGGTGAACTCGGCGTCGCCGTAGACGAGGTGCTCGTAGATCTCGTCGGTCAGCACCCACAGGCCGTGCTCGTGGGCCCAGCGGCCGATCGCCTCGGCGTCGGCACGGCTGTAGACGGCGCCGGTCGGGTTGGAGGGGGACACGAACAGGACGACCTTGGTCCGCTCGGTGCGTGCGGCCTCCAGCTGCTCGACCGAGACGCGGTAGCCGGTGGTCTCGTCGGCGACGACCTCGACGGGGACGCCGCCCGCCAGCCGGATCGACTCGGGGTAGGTGGTCCAGTACGGGGCCGGGACGATGACCTCGTCACCCGGGTCCAGGATCGCGGCGAAGGCCTCGTAGATGGCCTGCTTGCCGCCGTTCGTCACCAGGATCTCGGCGGGGTCGACCTCGTAGCCGGAGTCCCGCAGCGTCTTCGCGGCGATGGCGGCCTTGAGCTCGGGAAGGCCGCCGGCGGGCGTGTAGCGGTGGTACTTCGGGGTGCGGCAGGCTTCGACGGCGGCCTCGACGATGTAGTCGGGCGTCGGGAAGTCGGGCTCACCCGCACCGAAGCCGATCACGGGACGCCCGGCGGCCTTCAGGGCCTTGGCCTTGGCGTCGACGGCGAGGGTCGCGGACTCGGAGATCGCGCCGATGCGGGCGGAGACCCGCCGCTCGGACGCAGGAGTGGCAGCGCTCATACGAGCCATCGTCCCAGACCCGGTGGGCCCCCGGTACATGGGTTCCGAAGACCGGACACCTCCGTTCCGGAGCCGCGGGCCGGGGCCCCGGAAGCGCTTCCGGCGGTATCTGTTCGACGCCATGCCCTCTGACCACGTACACTCACTCCTCGTTGGCCCTCAGCAGCCACTCCGCCTCGTGCACTCGGAGCACTCGGTCGGATGCGGTAGGTTGGGGGAACCACAAAGGGTCGTAGCTCAATTGGTAGAGCACTGGTCTCCAAAACCAGCGGTTGGGGGTTCAAGTCCCTCCGGCCCTGCTACACACACCTTCGCCAGGATGTGTGCGCATGTACGTACTGCATTGCACCGCCGTGCGGCTCCACCGGGCGCGGCACGGCCACGACCCGGAATCAGGTGAGAAACGTGACGGACGCCGTGGGCTCCATCGACATGCCTGATGCCCAGGACGAGGCAGCAGAGTCGAAGAAGTCGCGCAAGGGCGGCAAGCGTGGGAAGAAGGGCCCGCTGGGCCGTCTCGCGCTCTTCTACCGACAGATCATCGCAGAGCTCCGCAAGGTCGTCTGGCCTACGCGTAGCCAGCTGACGACCTACACGAGCGTCGTCATCGTCTTCGTCGTCATCATGATCGCTTTCGTGACCGTGATCGACTACGGTTTCCAGGAAGCCGTCAAGTACGTCTTCGGCTGATCCCGCGAAGGGCGCCTCTCCGGCGCCCGCTTTCGCATGTTCCACCCATCTGTATCCAGGAAGAAGCAGCCACCGTGTCTGACCCGAACCTGAACGACGCCGGCGAGTCGGTCGAGTCCGCCGAGGACGAGCTCGACATCGTGGAGGCGGCCGACGAGGACCAGGCCGAAGCTGCTGACGCCGGCGAGTCCGCCGAAGAGGCCGCGGTCCACGCCGAGGACGAGGACGCCCCGACCGTCGAGGCCGAGGCTGCCGAAGAGGCCGTGGAGTCCGAGGAGGAGCCGGCCGAGGCCGCTCCCGTCGACCCGATCGAGGCGCTGCGCCAGGAGCTGCGGGGCCTCCCGGGCGAGTGGTACGTGATCCACACCTACGCGGGCTACGAGAAGCGCGTGAAGGCGAACCTGGAGCAGCGTGCCGTCTCGCTGAACGTCGAGGACTTCATCTACCAGGCCGAGGTGCCCGAGGAAGAGATCGTCCAGATCAAGAACGGCGAGCGGAAGAACGTCAAGCAGAACAAGCTCCCCGGCTATGTGCTGGTCCGCATGGACCTGACGAACGAGTCGTGGGGCGTCGTCCGCAACACGCCCGGCGTCACCGGCTTCGTGGGCAACGCCTACGACCCGTACCCGCTGACCCTGGACGAGATCGTCAAGATGCTCGCCCCCGAGGCCGAGGCGAAGGCCGCCCGTGAGGCCGCCGAGGCCGAGGGCAAGCCGGCTCCGGCCCGCAAGCTCGAGGTCCAGGTGCTGGACTTCGAGGTGGGCGACTCGGTCACCGTCACGGACGGTCCGTTCGCGACCCTCCAGGCCACGATCAACGAGATCAACGCCGACTCGAAGAAGGTCAAGGGCCTCGTCGAGATCTTCGGCCGCGAGACCCCGGTCGAGCTGAGCTTCGACCAGATCCAGAAGAACTGACTCTTTCTGGAACACGATCCTCCGAACAGGTCGGGCGGGCTTTCACAGCCGCCTGACCTGCTCGGTTTTTGGCCGCACAGTGGTACCCGTTATCGTGGTGCGGTATGCCTCCATCCGGATGACCCGGATGTGGGCGGAAAACTCTCACTAGGACCCGGAGAGAGCAATGCCTCCCAAGAAGAAGAAGGTCACGGGGCTTATCAAGCTCCAGATCCAGGCCGGCGCCGCCAACCCGGCTCCGCCGGTCGGCCCCGCGCTGGGTCAGCACGGCGTCAACATCATGGAGTTCTGCAAGGCCTACAACGCCGCGACCGAGTCGCAGCGCGGTTGGGTCATCCCGGTGGAGATCACGGTCTACGAGGACCGTTCCTTCACCTTCATCACCAAGACTCCGCCGGCGTCGCGCATGATCCTCAAGGCCGCGGGCGTGGAGAAGGGCTCCAGCGAGCCGCACAAGACCAAGGTCGCGAAGCTCACGCGTGACCAGGTCCGCGAGATCGCCACGACCAAGATGCCGGACCTGAACGCGAACGACCTGGACGCCGCCGAGAAGATCATCGCCGGCACCGCTCGTTCCATGGGCATCACGGTCGAGGGCTGACAGCCCCCGTAACCCCTTCAGTGGCAGGGCCAGCGCCGGCCCGGACCACGACTCCACGCTCAAGACAAAACAGGAGCAGAAGTGAAGCGCAGCAAGACTCTCCGCGCTGCGGACGCCAAGATCGACCGGGACAAGCTCTACGCCCCGCTCGAGGCCGTCCGTCTCGCCAAGGAGACCTCCTCCACCAAGTTCGACGGTACCGTCGAGGTGGCCCTCCGCCTGGGTGTCGACCCGCGGAAGGCCGACCAGATGGTCCGTGGCACCGTGAACCTTCCGCACGGCACCGGTAAGACCGCCCGGGTCCTGGTCTTCGCGACCGGCGACCGTGCCGAGGCCGCGCGTGCCGCGGGCGCCGACATCGTCGGCGCCGACGAGCTGATCGACGAGGTCGCGAAGGGCCGCCTGGACTTCGACTCGGTCGTCGCCACCCCGGACCTCATGGGCAAGGTCGGCCGCCTCGGCCGTGTGCTCGGTCCGCGTGGTCTGATGCCGAACCCGAAGACCGGCACCGTGACGATGGACGTGGCCAAGGCGGTCACCGAGATCAAGGGCGGCAAGATCGAGTTCCGCGTCGACAAGCACTCGAACCTGCACTTCATCATCGGCAAGGTGTCCTTCGACGACACCAAGCTGGTGGAGAACTACGGCGCCGCGCTGGAGGAGATCCTCCGTCTGAAGCCGTCCGCCGCCAAGGGCCGGTACGTCAAGAAGGCCTCCATCACCACCACGATGGGCCCCGGCGTCCCGGTCGACCCCAACCGCACCCGCAACCTCCTCGTCGAGGAGGACCCGGCCGCGGTCTGAGCCTGACGGCTCACCGAGTGGCATCGGGCCCCGCACCTTCCACAGGTGCGGGGCCCGATTTGCTTGTCGGCACCCCCTTCACGTACTGTTCCACGGAAGCCAAAGACCGCTGGTTGTCGCTGTTCCCGTGAGGGGGCGGTGGCCGAAGGATCCGCTGAACGTGGACGGCCCGCGCAGGTGACAGAGGAGAGCTCCCGGACATCGTCCGGTCGAGCGAAGCCCCGTGCGCCTGCGCCCGGGGCGTTTCGTTTTGTCAGCTCCTTCCGAGCGGTCCTCATCACCCGGAAGGAGGCCGACGCTCTATGGCAAGGCCCGACAAGGCTGCCGCGGTAGCCGAGATTGCGGAGCAGTTCCGCAGCTCGAACGCTGCTGTGCTGACCGAGTACCGGGGTCTCACCGTTGCGCAGCTGAAGACGCTGCGCCGCTCGCTCGGTGAGAACGCCCAGTACGCCGTGGTGAAGAACACGCTGACCAAGATTGCGGCCAACGAGGCCGGGATCACCGCGCTCGACGAGCACTTCGCTGGTCCGACCGCGGTCGCCTTCGTCACCGGTGACCCGGTGACGTCGGCCAAGGCCCTGCGTGACTTCGCCAAGGACAACCCGAATCTCATCATCAAGGCCGGTGTCCTTGAGGGCAAGGCGCTCTCCGCCGATGAGATCAAGAAGCTTGCGGACCTCGAGTCCCGCGAGGTTCTGCTCAGCAAGCTGGCCGGCGCGTTCAAGGGCAAGCAGTCCCAGGCTGCCTCGCTCTTCCAGGCGCTGCCGTCGAAGTTCGTCCGCACCGCGGAAGCGCTTCGCGTCAAGCTCGCCGAGCAGGGCGGTGCCGAGTAATTCGGCTCGCGCATTGATCCGCGCCGCCTAGTGCGCGGGTCGTAGCGGGCCGTTACGCCCGCCTTTCGATACATCTCGGCACCTGCCGAATTAGTGGAAGGATCGCCCATCATGGCGAAGCTCTCTCAGGAAGACCTGCTCGCTCAGTTCGAGGAGATGACCCTCATCGAGCTCTCCGAGTTCGTGAAGGCCTTCGAGGAGAAGTTCGACGTCACCGCCGCCGCCGCGGTCGCCGTTGCCGGCCCCGCCGGCCCGGGCGTCGCTCCCGAGCAGGAGGAGGAGAAGGACGAGTTCGACGTCATCCTCACCGGCGCCGGCGACAAGAAGATCCAGGTCATCAAGGTCGTGCGTGAGCTGACCTCCCTGGGTCTGAAGGAGGCCAAGGACCTCGTCGACGGCACCCCGAAGCCGGTCCTCGAGAAGGTCAACAAGGAGGCCGCCGAGAAGGCTGCCGAGTCCCTCAAGGCTGCCGGTGCGGCCGTCGAGGTCAAGTGACCTTGTTGAGTCTCTGACTCGCTGCCAAGCGCCGCAGGGCGCGTGGCATCACCAAGGGCGATCACCCGTTCGGGTGGTCGCCCTTCGGTGTTCCGGGCGGCGCTGCGTTGCCATGTCGTTGTCGGCGGGTATGGTGATCTTCGCCGTGCGCCCCGTACAGTCCCCCACAGGCCGTGACGATCGCAGGAGCCCGGGTGGCCTGGGGGGCCTTGACGAACCGCACGCAGCGCGCAATTCTCAGGACGCGTCGTCACAACGATCCGGATCCGAGGCATGGATCGACGGCGAAGAGGGAAGCTTTGTCGCAGGTGTTGAGAAGAACGAGGGTCTCTCAGAACCCGCACTGGACATCAGTGGGCCGTATGGCTACACTGACCCTTTGCGCTGCCTGTTAGCTGCCTCCTGCCCGTCACCAGGGGCATGCCCACGCTGGAGCATCATCGGCCGAACCGTCCTGACCTGGCCTTTTGGCCGGATCGGGATCGTCCGTCATGGTGCCTGGCTTGGGACCGGTACGCGCGTAGTGAGTCCGAGCCCTCGGAAGGACCCCCTCTTGGCCGCCTCGCGCAACGCCTCGACCGCCAATACGAACACCGGCGCCAGCACCGCCCCGCTGCGCATCTCCTTTGCAAAGATCAAGGAGCCCCTCGAGGTTCCGAACCTCCTTGCGCTGCAAACCGAGAGCTTCGACTGGCTGCTCGGCAACGCCGCATGGAAGGCTCGCGTCGAGGCAGCTCTCGAGAATGGACAGGACGTCCCCACCAAGTCCGGTCTGGAAGAGATCTTCGAGGAGATCTCGCCGATCGAGGACTTCTCCGGGTCGATGTCGCTGACTTTCCGCGACCACCGTTTCGAGCCGCCGAAGAACTCCATCGACGAGTGCAAGGAGCGCGACTTCACGTACGCGGCGCCGCTCTTCGTCACCGCAGAGTTCACCAACAACGAGACCGGTGAGATCAAGTCCCAGACGGTCTTCATGGGCGACTTCCCGCTCATGACGAACAAGGGCACGTTCGTCATCAACGGCACCGAGCGTGTCGTGGTGTCGCAGCTGGTCCGCTCGCCGGGTGTCTACTTCGACTCCTCCATCGACAAGACGTCCGACAAGGACATCTTCTCCGCCAAGATCATCCCCTCCCGGGGTGCCTGGCTGGAGATGGAGATCGACAAGCGCGACATGGTCGGTGTCCGTATCGACCGCAAGCGCAAGCAGTCCGTCACGGTCCTCCTGAAGGCGCTCGGCTGGACCACCGAGCAGATCCTCGAGGAGTTCGGCGAATACGAGTCGATGCGCGCCACCCTGGAGAAGGACCACACCCAGGGCCAGGACGACGCGCTGCTCGACATCTACCGCAAGCTGCGCCCGGGCGAGCCCCCGACGCGTGAGGCCGCGCAGACGCTGCTCGAGAACCTCTACTTCAACCCGAAGCGCTACGACCTCGCGAAGGTCGGCCGCTACAAGGTCAACAAGAAGCTCGGCGCCGACGAGCCGCTGAACGCCGGCGTGCTCACCACCGCCGACGTCATCGCCACCATCAAGTACCTGGTCAAGCTGCACGCGGGCGAGACCGAGACGGTCGGCGAGAACGGCAACTCGATCGTCGTCGAGACCGACGACATCGACCACTTCGGCAACCGTCGTCTGCGCAACGTCGGCGAGCTCATCCAGAACCAGGTCCGCACGGGTCTGGCGCGTATGGAGCGCGTCGTGCGCGAGCGCATGACCACCCAGGACGTCGAGGCGATCACGCCGCAGACCCTGATCAACATCCGGCCGGTCGTCGCCTCCATCAAGGAGTTCTTCGGCACCAGCCAGCTGTCCCAGTTCATGGACCAGAACAACCCGCTGTCGGGTCTGACCCACAAGCGCCGTCTGTCGGCGCTGGGCCCCGGCGGTCTGTCCCGTGAGCGGGCCGGCTTCGAGGTCCGTGACGTGCACCCGTCGCACTACGGCCGCATGTGCCCGATCGAGACCCCTGAGGGTCCGAACATCGGTCTGATCGGTTCGCTCGCGTCGTACGGCCGTGTCAACGCGTTCGGTTTCGTCGAGACCCCGTACCGCAAGGTGGTCGACGGCCAGGTCACCGACGAGGTCGACTACCTGACCGCCGACGAGGAGGACCGCTTCGTCATCGCGCAGGCCAACGCCGCGCTGAACGAGGACCTCCGCTTCGCCGAGCCCCGCGTGCTGGTCCGCCGCCGTGGCGGCGAGGTCGACTACGTGTCGCCGGCGGACGTGGACTACATGGACGTCTCCCCGCGCCAGATGGTGTCGGTCGCGACCGCCATGATCCCGTTCCTCGAGCACGACGACGCCAACCGTGCCCTCATGGGCGCGAACATGATGCGCCAGGCCGTGCCGCTGATCACGGCGGAGTCGCCGCTGGTCGGTACCGGCATGGAGTACCGCTGCGCCGTCGACGCCGGTGACGTCATCAAGGCCGAGAAGGACGGTGTGGTCCAGGAGGTCTCCGCGGACTACATCACCGTCGCGAACGACGACGGCACGTACACCACGTACCGCGTCGCGAAGTTCTCCCGGTCCAACCAGGGCACCTCCGTCAACCAGAAGGTCGTCGTCGACGAGGGCGACCGCGTCGTCGAGGGCCAGGTCCTCGCCGACGGCCCGGCCACCCAGCAGGGTGAGATGGCCCTCGGCAAGAACCTGCTCGTGGCGTTCATGCCGTGGGAGGGTCACAACTACGAGGACGCGATCATCCTGTCGCAGCGCCTCGTGCAGGACGACGTCCTCTCCTCGATCCACATCGAGGAGCACGAGGTCGACGCCCGTGACACCAAGCTCGGCCCGGAGGAGATCACCCGGGACATCCCGAACGTCTCCGAGGAGGTCCTCGCCGACCTCGACGAGCGCGGCATCATCCGCATCGGTGCCGAGGTCGTCGCCGGCGACATCCTGGTCGGCAAGGTCACCCCGAAGGGTGAGACCGAGCTGACCCCGGAGGAGCGCCTGCTCCGCGCGATCTTCGGTGAGAAGGCCCGTGAGGTCCGTGACACCTCGCTGAAGGTGCCGCACGGCGAGACCGGCAAGGTCATCGGCGTCCGCGTCTTCGACCGCGAGGAGGGCGACGAGCTGCCGCCGGGCGTGAACCAGCTGGTCCGCGTCTACGTCGCGCAGAAGCGCAAGATCACCGACGGTGACAAGCTCGCCGGCCGTCACGGCAACAAGGGCGTCATCTCCAAGATCCTCCCGATCGAGGACATGCCGTTCCTGGAGGACGGCACCCCGGTCGACATCATCCTCAACCCGCTGGGTGTCCCGTCCCGAATGAACCCGGGACAGGTCCTGGAGATCCACCTCGGCTGGCTCGCCAGCCGCGGCTGGGACGTCTCCGGCCTCGCCGACGAGTGGGCCCAGCGCCTCCAGGCCATCGGCGCCGACCAGGTCGCCCCGGGCACCAACGTCGCGACCCCGGTCTTCGACGGTGCCCGCGAGGACGAGCTGGCCGGTCTGCTCCAGCACACCATCCCGAACCGGGACGGTGACCGCATGGTGCTGCCGACCGGTAAGGCCCGGCTGTTCGACGGCCGCTCCGGCGAGCCGTTCCCGGACCCGATCTCGGTCGGGTACATGTACATCCTCAAGCTGCACCACCTGGTCGATGACAAGCTGCACGCCCGGTCGACCGGTCCGTACTCGATGATCACCCAGCAGCCGCTGGGTGGTAAGGCCCAGTTCGGTGGCCAGCGCTTCGGTGAGATGGAGGTGTGGGCGCTGGAGGCTTACGGCGCCGCGTACGCCCTCCAGGAGCTGCTGACCATCAAGTCCGACGACGTCACCGGCCGTGTGAAGGTCTACGAGGCCATCGTCAAGGGCGAGAACATTCCTGAGCCCGGCATCCCCGAGTCCTTCAAGGTGCTCATCAAGGAGATGCAGTCCCTGTGCCTCAACGTGGAGGTGCTGTCCTCGGACGGCATGTCCATCGAGATGCGCGACACCGACGAGGACGTCTTCCGCGCGGCGGAGGAGCTCGGCATCGACCTGTCCCGGCGCGAGCCGAGCAGCGTCGAAGAGGTCTGACGGGTCTGGCGGGGACTCTCACGAAGAGCCCCCGCCTCCCCGGGACCCCGTACAGACCAAGATTGAGACTCGACCCCGAAAGAGGGATTGACGAACAGTGCTCGACGTCAACTTCTTCGACGAGCTGCGGATCGGCCTGGCGACCGCGGACGACATCCGACAGTGGTCCCACGGTGAGGTCAAGAAGCCGGAGACCATCAACTACCGCACCCTGAAGCCCGAGAAGGACGGACTCTTCTGCGAGAAGATCTTCGGCCCCACCCGGGACTGGGAGTGCTACTGCGGCAAGTACAAGCGCGTCCGCTTCAAGGGCATCATCTGCGAGCGCTGTGGCGTCGAGGTGACCCGCGCCAAGGTGCGTCGTGAGCGGATGGGCCACATCGAGCTGGCCGCTCCCGTCACCCACATCTGGTACTTCAAGGGCGTTCCGTCGCGGCTGGGCTACCTGCTCGACCTCGCCCCGAAGGACCTGGAGAAGGTCATCTACTTCGCGGCGTACATGATCACGTACGTCGACGAGGAGCGCCGCACCCGTGACCTGCCCTCGCTGGAGGCCCACGTCTCCGTCGAGCGCCAGCAGATCGAGAACCGTCGCGACGCCGACGTGGAGGCCCGCGCCAAGAAGCTCGAGACGGACCTCGCCGAGCTCGAGGCGGAGGGCGCCAAGGCCGACGTGCGCCGCAAGGTGCGCGAGGGTGCCGAGCGCGAGATGAAGCAGCTGCGCGACCGTGCCCAGCGCGAGGCCGACCGCCTCGACGAGGTGTGGAGCCGCTTCAAGAACCTCAAGGTCCAGGACCTGGAGGGCGACGAGCTGCTCTACCGCGAGCTGCGTGACCGCTTCGGCACGTACTTCGACGGTTCGATGGGTGCCGCGGCGCTGCAGAAGCGCCTGGAGTCCTTCGACCTGGAGGAGGAGGCCGAGCGCCTCCGCGAGATCATCCGTACCGGCAAGGGCCAGAAGAAGACCCGTGCGCTCAAGCGCCTCAAGGTCGTCTCCGCCTTCCTGCAGACCAGCAACAGCCCCAAGGGCATGGTGCTGGACTGCGTCCCGGTGATCCCGCCGGACCTGCGTCCGATGGTGCAGCTGGACGGTGGCCGCTTCGCGACCTCCGACCTGAACGACCTGTACCGCCGTGTGATCAACCGCAACAACCGACTGAAGCGTCTGCTCGACCTCGGTGCCCCCGAGATCATCGTGAACAACGAGAAGCGGATGCTCCAGGAGGCCGTCGACGCGCTGTTCGACAACGGCCGCCGCGGCCGCCCGGTCACGGGCCCCGGCAACCGTCCGCTGAAGTCCCTCAGCGACATGCTGAAGGGCAAGCAGGGTCGATTCCGTCAGAACCTGCTCGGCAAGCGTGTCGACTACTCGGCGCGTTCCGTCATCGTCGTCGGCCCGCAGCTGAAGCTGCACCAGTGCGGTCTGCCCAAGGCCATGGCGCTGGAGCTCTTCAAGCCGTTCGTGATGAAGCGCCTGGTCGACCTGAACCACGCGCAGAACATCAAGTCGGCGAAGCGCATGGTCGAGCGCGGCCGCACGGTCGTGTACGACGTGCTCGAAGAGGTCATCGCCGAGCACCCGGTGCTGCTGAACCGTGCACCGACCCTGCACCGCCTCGGCATCCAGGCCTTCGAGCCGCAGCTGGTCGAGGGCAAGGCCATCCAGATCCACCCGCTCGTCTGCACCGCGTTCAACGCGGACTTCGACGGTGACCAGATGGCCGTGCACCTGCCGCTGTCCGCGGAGGCGCAGGCCGAGGCCCGCATCCTGATGCTGTCCTCGAACAACATCCTCAAGCCCGCCGACGGCCGTCCGGTGACCATGCCGACCCAGGACATGGTGCTGGGCCTGTTCTTCCTCACCACCGACGAGGAGGAGCGGGAGGTCCGCGGCGAGGGCCGTTCGTTCAACTCCACCGCCGAGGCGATCATGGCGTTCGACGCCCGGGAGCTCTCGCTCCAGGCGAAGATCGACATCCGCTTCCCGATCGGCACCGTCCCGCCGCGCGGCTGGACCCCGCCGGTGGACGAGGACGGCGAGACCACCTGGCAGCAGGGCGACAGCTTCCGGCTGAAGACCACGCTGGGCCGGGCGCTGTTCAACGAGCTGCTGCCCGAGGACTACCCGTTCGTCGACTACTCGGTGGGCAAGAAGCAGCTCTCCGAGATCGTCAACGACCTGGCCGAGCGCTACCCCAAGGTCATCGTGGCGGCGACGCTCGACAACCTGAAGGCGGCCGGCTTCTACTGGGCGACCCGTTCCGGTGTCACCGTCGCCATCTCGGACGTCGTCGTCCCCGAGGCCAAGAAGGCGATCGTCGCCGACTACGAGGCCCGGGACGAGAAGGTCCAGAAGCAGTACGAGCGCGGTCTGATCACCAAGGAGGAGCGCACCCAGGAGCTCATCCAGATCTGGACCGAGGCGACCAACAAGGTCGCCGAGGCGATGAACGAGAACTTCCCCAAGACGAACCCCATCTTCATGATGGTTGACTCGGGTGCCCGAGGAAACATGATGCAGATGCGGCAGATCGCCGGTATGCGTGGTCTGGTGTCGAACGCGAAGAACGAGACCATCCCGCGGCCCATCAAGGCGTCGTTCCGTGAGGGTCTCTCCGTGCTGGAGTACTTCATCTCCACCCACGGTGCCCGTAAGGGTCTCGCCGACACCGCTCTGCGTACCGCCGACTCGGGTTACCTGACCCGTCGTCTGGTGGACGTCTCGCAGGACGTCATCATCCGCGAGGAGGACTGCGGCACCGACCGCGGCCTCAAGCTGAAGATCGCCGTCAGGTCCGAAGAGGGCGTGCTGCGCAAGGCCGACGACGTCGAGACCAGCGTGTACGCGCGCTGCCTCGCCGAGGACGTCGTCGTCGACGGCAAGGTGCTCGCCCCCGCGGGCGTGGATCTCGGTGACGTGCTCATCGGCCAGCTGGTCGCGGCCGGCGTGGAGGAGGTCAAGACCCGCTCGGTCCTGACCTGTGAGTCCGCCGTCGGTACCTGCGCCATGTGCTACGGCCGTTCGCTCGCCACCGGCAAGCTGGTCGACATCGGTGAGGCGGTCGGCATCATCGCCGCGCAGTCCATCGGTGAGCCCGGTACCCAGCTGACGATGCGTACCTTCCACACCGGTGGTGTGGCCGGTGACGACATCACCCAGGGTCTGCCGCGTGTCGTCGAGCTCTTCGAGGCCCGTACCCCGAAGGGTGTCGCCCCGATCTCCGAGGCCTCCGGCCGCGTCCGGATCGAGGAGACCGAGAAGACCAAGAAGATCGTCGTCACCCCGGACGACGGCAGCGACGAGACGGCGTACCCGATCTCGAAGCGTGCCCGTCTGCTGGTGGGCGAGGGCGACCACGTCGAGGTGGGCCAGAAGCTCACCGTGGGTGCCACCAACCCGCACGACGTGCTGCGCATCCTCGGCCAGCGGGCCGTCCAGGTCCACCTGGTCGGCGAGGTCCAGAAGGTCTACAACTCGCAGGGTGTGTCGATCCACGACAAGCACATCGAGATCATCATCCGGCAGATGCTGCGCCGTGTGACGATCATCGAGTCCGGCGACGCGGAGCTGCTGCCGGGCGAGCTCGTGGAGCGCTCGAAGTTCGAGACCGAGAACCGTCGTGTGGTCACCGAGGGCGGTCACCCCGCCTCCGGCCGTCCGCAGCTGATGGGTATCACCAAGGCCTCGCTCGCCACCGAGTCGTGGCTGTCGGCGGCGTCCTTCCAGGAGACGACCCGGGTTCTGACCGACGCGGCGATCAACGCCAAGTCGGACTCCCTGATCGGCCTCAAGGAGAACGTCATCATCGGTAAGCTCATCCCGGCCGGTACGGGTCTGTCCCGCTACCGCAACATCCGGGTCGAGCCGACCGAGGAGGCCAAGGCCGCGATGTACTCGGCCGTCGGCTACGACGACATCGACTACTCGCCGTTCGGCACCGGCTCCGGCCAGGCCGTTCCGCTGGAGGACTACGACTACGGTCCGTACAACCAGTAAGGCGGCTCACGTCTGACGAAGGGCGGTCACCCCGTGGGGTGGCCGCCCTTCGGCGTGTGGTGCGGCGACCGCGCGGTCACGGCGGAGCCGGAGGCGGCCTGGCCACGCGGGGCCGGCCACTTCTTCCGGCCAAGGGACGAATGTGCCCGCTGCCGAGCCGGCGGGACCGTCGGCACGGGCGGGCCGAAGGGTGCTCGGATCACCGACCTGTGAAGGCTGCTGCGTACGATCACCCAGGTCAATGCACGTCAATCGGCGATTCGAGGGCCATACGCACATCGGGTACGGATGTCCCTCACCTCCGAGGCGTCAACGCCCTCTGCCCGATCCGACATCACTGAGAGCAGGCACGACATGCGATGGACCGTCCACGGCGAGCGCACGCTCCACGACACCCCCTGGGTGCGGCTGCGGTCGCTGGACGTGGAACAGCCGGACGGCGCTCGCGCCGACTACCACGTCGTACGGCTGAGGGACATCGCCGTCACGGCGGCCGTGGACGAGCGGCGGCGAGTCCTGATGATGTGGCGCCACCGCTTCGTCACGGACACCTGGGCCTGGGAGCTGCCCATGGGCCTGGTCGAGGACGGCGAGAGCCCCGTGGACGCCGCGGCACGGGAACTGGAGGAGGAGACCGGGTGGCGCCCGGAGGAGATGCGGGAGCTGATCTACGCCCAGCCGGCAGCCGGGATCACCGACTCCCAGCACTTCGTGTTCCGTGCGGACGGAGCGCGGCGCGTCGGCGAGCCCACGGAACGCAACGAGTCGGACCGGGTGGAGTGGATACCGCTGGCCGACATCCCCGGCCTGATCGCCCGCCGGGAGATCGTCAGCGGCGCGACGCTGGTCGGCGTGATGGCGCTCCTGCTGGACGTGAGGGACTAGCCCGGGAGCCCGCGCCTTTCCCGGGCCCGCGCCCCCCGTGCCGCTCCCGGAAGGCCCCTCAGCCCTGCGGCGGACCGAACCGGTCGATGTCGGCCAGGATGCTTCGCTTCCGAGCCGGTGAGTCGGTGATCTCCTTGCGGGTGAACCGCGTCGGGTCCTTCGCGTACATCTCGCGCCTCTGATTCCCCGTCTGCGGCCGGGAGCACCCCGGCCGCAGACGTTTTCCGGCGCCACCCGTTCGTACGGGACCCGGACGGGATCCGCGCTGTGCGCTGCGCGGACGGCGCAGGCGTCATTCGTACGGCCGAGGTGACTGCGGGCGAGTGCGGCTCGGGTCGCGCGTTCTCGCACCTGGGGTGTGCGTCCGCATTCGAGGGTGCGGTGGGCCGTGTTGGCGGGGCGCGTCCGGGAGTGGCTGCGTTAGGCTACCGATATCGAACACGTATTCGAGAAGGTGGCTATTCTGGCGGACCCCGGGGTGCCGGTGGGCGAGAAGGGGAGTGCGATGGGCAGTAGTGCCGGTGAACGGATGGCCGACGTGGTGGCCGCCGTGGTGGAGGTGGCGGCCGAGGCGGGGGAGGCCGGGGCGTACACCGCGGACATGGCCCGTACGCTCACCGCGGTCGTGAGCAAGGTCGGTGCACGCGTGGCCGTCGATGTGGAGGTGCGCGGGTTCGCCGCCGGCTGGCGTGAGGCGATGGATCTGGCCGCCGGGGCGCCGGCGGATGACGCCGGGGTCCTGTACATGCCGGGTCCGGGAGCCTCCCGGCAGGGTGGCCATGATGTGGAGCCCTGACGCACATGAGCATTGCGCGTGAGCGCGCAACTTAAGCGACGCCTCATTCCTGACAAAATCCACACAGGAAGCCCTCGCAAGCGGGTAATTCTGTGCGCGCAAGCGCGCTACC
Organism: Streptomyces sp. NPDC030222; assembly: GCF_055573115.1. Lineage (NCBI taxonomy): Bacteria > Bacillati > Actinomycetota > Actinomycetes > Kitasatosporales > Streptomycetaceae > Streptomyces > Streptomyces sp. NPDC030222. The sequence continues at coordinate 63,266 of NZ_JBVICA010000013.1, read as the reverse complement.
CTAATCCTGCTTCGGAGGGAGGCGACACTCATGACCATCAGCGAACTGGAGCAGTTCGCGGGCTGGGTCGAGGACCTGATCCGGCGGCGCGGTTTCGACATCGACAGTCCCCGTGGTGGTGGGAAGTCCCGCCTCGCGGACGAGGCGGGCGTGCACCGGGCGGCGATCACCCGCCTGCTGCAGCGCCAGAGCATGCCCGATCTGGAGACGACCCGGCGGCTGGCCCATGTACTGGACGTTCCGGTGCGCGAGATGCTGATCCGCTCGGGCCGGCTGACCGAGGAGGACCTTCCCCTCCCCGGACCGCCCCGGACCGCGTCCGCCGGCGGGTCCGGGGTCCGTCCGCTGACCCTCGAAGAGGCCGCGATCGGTCTGGGCGTCCCGCCCGAGCAGCGCGAGATGTTCATCAAGGTCGCCGGCCAGTTCCTCCCGGCTGCGGCGTCCTCCCAGCGTGAGCAGCGGATGACCCCTCTCGTCTCCGACTGACGTGTCGTATGGGCCATTTGACGAACCGTCTCATCCGCGAGCGCTGTAAAGCCGAGTAAACTGTCCCGGCCTGTCTCCCCCCACCCCGTACAGGCGGACGTCGTCGGAGACCGGCGGCACCGGCAGTGATGGGACCCGAAAGTGAGACGGTATGGCCGAGGGCGAGGAGCGCTCACGGCCGACCGACGAATCATCGGCCAAGAGCCGTCCCCGCGCCCCGGGTGACGAGCCGTCACCGCTGACCCCGCCGCCGGACGACCTGCCCGGCCTGCTGGCCTCCCTCGGCGAACACCTCAAGGACCACGCGCCCGAGGACGTCGTCGTGCTCTTGCGTTCGGAGATCGAACGCCGTGAGCTCCGCGCGTACGCCAGTGGGTGGCGGGACGCGGCGGCCGAGTACGAGCCGGCGCTGCACGCGGCCCAGGCGCGCAGGCTGACCCTGGTCGGCCGTACGCCGGGCCAGGCCGCGGTGATTCCCTTCCCGCAGGACCGCCACGAGCGCGAACAGGCGCTCAGGGGCTTCCCAGAGCCGCGCCGGCCCATGGGAGGGGACGGCGCGGCGGGCGGCCCCTCGGAGCCGCCGGAGCGGGGTCCGACGCCTCGGCCCGCGCCCTCCAGTGGGTCCGCGTCCTCCAGTGGGTCCGCGTCCGCCGGGCGCGCCGTGCCGGAATCCGGGGTCGACGACGTGCCCCCGCCGCCGGCCGGTGCGGTCCCGCACGTGCCGCCACGGGCCGACGCCGCGGGGCCCGTCCGGTCGGCGTCCTCCCGCGTGGAGCCGCTGTCCTCCGCTGCCGACGGCGGCGCGCCCCCGGCCGCCGTGGACCGTCCCGGCGGCCGATCCGGCGATGGTTCCGCGATGGATGCGGGGCATGCGGGGCATGCGGGGGCGAGCCTCGTGGAGGCCCCGAAGAACCCTGCGAAGAGGGGTCCGACGGAGGGCTCCGGCCCTACGGGGGAGGCGGAGAGCCGCCCGAAGGGGACGGAGAGCCCTACGGGGGAGGCGGAGAGCCCTGCGAGGAGAGCCGAGGGGTCCGCGAAGGAATCGGCGACGGGTCATGTGGAGGCCGCCGCCGGGTATGCGGGGAGGGGGCGGGGGAACCGCCGTCCAGGGGGCGCGGGTGAGGGCCCGGGGGAGGTGTTCCCGGAGAACGCGGCCGGGAGCGCGGCCGGGGACCTCGCGCAGGTCCTGGGGAAGGAACAGGGCCCCGGGGAGAGCCGTGCCGCGGATCCTGGACCGCAGCCCTCCGGTGCCCCCGCGGAGGCGCCCTCGAAGGCGCCCCGGAAGGCCCGCCGGAGGACCAGCCGGGGCATCCGCCCGGAGGCCCGTGCGCAGCCCTCCATGGGCTCCCCTGAGCGATCCCAGGCGAATCCGTCCGTCGGCTCCCTGGACCGGGCGCCCGCGAATCCCTCCGCAGGCTCCCGGGAGCCGACCCCCGAGAACCCCTCCGCCGGCCCCCAGGGGCAGGCCCCCGCGAATCCCTCCGGGAAGCCCGCCTTCGTACGGAAGAGCCGTACGTCGAAAGTTCCGACGATACCGAGACTGCGCCCCCCGCGGCCGCCGCGCCCGTACCGTTCGCCGGGACCAGGCGACGATGCGCGATGATCCGTCCGTCCGTCGGAAGGGTGGCGCATACGCAGTGCATCGGAGGGACTCCCGCGCGCAGGCATTTGTTTTGACCGGAGTCCATGCGCTAGGTACGCTCAGACCTTGTGCCTGGGGTGTGCCTGGGCTCCCGTGCGTGCCTTCAACCGCGTGGCGAGCCTGAACCGGCCACCGTAATCTGCGCCCATTTCGCTTCGTGCGGGGGCTCGCAGCATTCGACACACCCGACCGCGTGGGTCGGAGAACGTTCCAGGTTAGCTTTACCCATACGGCACACAGAAACCGGAGAAGTAGTGCCTACGATCCAGCAGCTGGTCCGCAAGGGCCGGCAGGACAAGGTCGAGAAGAACAAGACGCCCGCCCTCGAGGGTTCCCCTCAGCGTCGCGGCGTCTGCACGCGTGTGTTCACGACCACCCCGAAGAAGCCGAACTCGGCCCTGCGTAAGGTCGCGCGTGTGCGTCTGACCAGCGGCATCGAGGTCACCGCTTACATTCCGGGTGAGGGACACAACCTGCAGGAGCACTCCATCGTGCTCGTGCGTGGTGGCCGTGTGAAGGACCTGCCGGGTGTTCGCTACAAGATCATCCGCGGTTCCCTCGACACCCAGGGTGTCAAGAACCGCAAGCAGGCCCGCAGCCGTTACGGCGCCAAGAAGGAGAAGTAAGAATGCCTCGTAAGGGCCCCGCCCCGAAGCGCCCGGTCATCATCGACCCGGTTTACGGTTCTCCTCTGGTGACCTCGCTGATCAACAAGATCCTGCTCAACGGCAAGCGTTCCACCGCTGAGCGCATCGTCTACGGCGCCATGGAAGGCATCCGCGAGAAGACGGGCAACGACCCGATCATCACGCTGAAGCGCGCCCTCGAGAACGTCAAGCCGGCGCTCGAGGTCAAGTCCCGCCGTGTCGGTGGTGCCACCTACCAGGTTCCGGTCGAGGTCAAGCCCGGCCGCGCCTCCACCCTCGCGCTGCGCTGGCTCGTGGGCTACTCCCGCGCCCGTCGCGAGAAGACCATGACCGAGCGTCTGATGAACGAGCTGCTCGACGCCGCCAACGGCCTCGGTGCTTCGGTCAAGAAGCGCGAGGACACGCACAAGATGGCCGAGTCCAACAAGGCCTTCGCGCACTACCGCTGGTAGTCGCACCCCACATCGAGAGACCGAGAGAAGACTGAAGCCTTATGGCTACCACTTCGCTTGACCTGGGCAAGGTCCGCAACATCGGGATCATGGCCCACATCGACGCGGGCAAGACGACCACCACCGAGCGCATCCTGTTCTACACCGGTGTTTCGTACAAGATCGGTGAGGTCCACGACGGCGCTGCCACGATGGACTGGATGGAGCAGGAGCAGGAGCGCGGCATCACGATCACGTCCGCCGCGACGACCTGTCACTGGCCGCTCGAGGACGTCGATCACACCATCAACATCATCGACACCCCGGGCCACGTCGACTTCACGGTCGAGGTGGAGCGTTCGCTCCGTGTGCTCGACGGTGCCGTCACGGTGTTCGACGGTGTGGCCGGTGTCGAGCCGCAGTCCGAGACGGTGTGGCGTCAGGCCGACCGTTACGGCGTGCCCCGCATCTGCTTCGTCAACAAGCTCGACCGGACCGGCGCCGAGTTCCACCGCTGCGTCGACATGATCTCGGACCGCCTCGGCGCGACCCCGATCGTCATGCAGCTTCCGATCGGTGCCGAGGCCGACTTCAAGGGCGTCATCGACCTCGTTCGCATGAAGGCTCTGGTGTGGTCCGCCGAGGCCACCAAGGGCGAGATGTACGACGTCGTCGACATCCCGGCCACCCACACCGAGGCTGCCGACGAATGGCGCGGCAAGCTCCTCGAGACGGTCGCCGAGAACGACGAAGAGATCATGGAGCTGTACCTGGAGGGCGAGGAGCCCTCCGAGGAGCAGCTGTACGCCGCGATCCGTCGCATCACCATCGCGTCCGGCAAGTCCAAGGACACCACGGTCACCCCGGTGTTCTGCGGCACTGCGTTCAAGAACAAGGGCGTCCAGCCCCTGCTCGACGCGGTCGTGCGCTACCTCCCGTCGCCGCTCGACGTCGAGGCCATCGAGGGCCACGCCGTCAGCAACGCGGAAGAGGTCGTCCGCCGCAAGCCGTCCGACGAGGAGCCGCTGTCGGCGCTGGCGTTCAAGATCATGAGCGACCCGCACCTCGGCAAGCTCACCTTCGTCCGGGTCTACTCGGGCCGCCTGGAGTCCGGCACCGCGGTGCTGAACTCCGTCAAGGGCAAGAAGGAGCGCATCGGCAAGATCTACCGCATGCACGCGAACAAGCGTGAGGAGATCGACTCGGTGGGCGCCGGCGACATCATCGCCGTCATGGGTCTGAAGCAGACCACGACCGGTGAGACGCTGTGCGACGACAAGAACCCGGTGATCCTGGAGTCCATGGACTTCCCGGCGCCGGTCATCGAGGTCGCCATCGAGCCCAAGTCCAAGGGTGACCAGGAGAAGCTGGGTGTCGCCATCCAGCGTCTCGCGGAGGAGGACCCCTCCTTCCAGGTTCACACCAACGAGGAGACCGGCCAGACCGTCATCGGCGGTATGGGCGAGCTTCACCTCGAGGTGCTCGTCGACCGTATGAAGCGTGAGTTCAAGGTCGAGGCCAACGTCGGCAAGCCGCAGGTCGCGTACCGCGAGACCATCCGCAAGACGGTCGACCGCGTCGACTACACCCACAAGAAGCAGACCGGTGGTACCGGTCAGTTCGCCAAGGTGCAGATCGCGATCGAGCCGCTCGAGGGTGGCGACACCTCGTACGAGTTCGTCAACAAGGTCACCGGTGGCCGCATCCCCAAGGAGTACATCCCCTCGGTGGACGCCGGCTGCCAGGAGGCGATGCAGTTCGGCATCCTGGCCGGCTACGAGATGACGGGCGTTCGCGTCACGCTTCTCGACGGTGCCTACCACGAGGTCGACTCCTCCGAACTCGCGTTCAAGATCGCCGGTTCGCAGGCCTTCAAGGAGGCCGCGCGCAAGGCCAGCCCCGTGCTGCTCGAGCCGATGATGGCCGTCGAGGTCACCACGCCCGAGGACTACATGGGTGAGGTCATCGGCGACATCAACTCCCGCCGTGGCCAGATCCAGGCCATGGAGGAGCGTGCCGGCGCCCGAGTCGTCAAGGGCCTGGTGCCGCTGTCGGAGATGTTCGGCTATGTCGGCGACCTCCGCAGCAAGACCTCGGGTCGCGCAAGCTACTCGATGCAGTTCGACTCCTACGCCGAGGTTCCGCGGAACGTCGCCGAGGAGATCATCGCGAAGGCCAAGGGCGAGTAACTCTCCCGAGCACACGCTTTAGGCTTGACACCGACCGCCGGGGAACAACCCGGAACATCACGGGGGATTTCCCCGGCGGCCGGCACCCCAGCAAAGATCACCTGGCGCCGATGAAGTAAGGCGTACAGAACCACTCCACAGGAGGACCCCAGTGGCGAAGGCGAAGTTCGAGCGGACTAAGCCGCACGTCAACATCGGCACCATCGGTCACATCGACCACGGTAAGACGACCCTCACGGCCGCCATTACCAAGGTGCTGCACGACGCGTACCCGGACCTGAACGAGGCCTCGGCCTTCGACCAGATCGACAAGGCTCCTGAGGAGCGCCAGCGCGGTATCACCATCTCCATCGCGCACGTCGAGTACCAGACCGAGTCGCGTCACTACGCCCACGTCGACTGCCCCGGTCACGCGGACTACATCAAGAACATGATCACCGGTGCTGCCCAGATGGACGGCGCCATCCTCGTGGTCGCCGCCACCGACGGCCCGATGCCGCAGACCAAGGAGCACGTGCTCCTGGCCCGCCAGGTCGGCGTTCCGTACATCGTCGTCGCCCTGAACAAGGCCGACATGGTGGACGACGAGGAGATCCTGGAGCTCGTCGAGCTCGAGGTTCGTGAGCTCCTCACCGAGTACGAGTTCCCGGGCGACGACGTTCCGGTCGTCCAGGTCTCCGCGCTCAAGGCCCTCGAGGGCGACAAGGAGTGGGGCGAGAAGCTCCTCGGCCTCATGAAGGCCGTGGACGAGTCCATCCCCACCCCGCCGCGTGACACCGACAAGCCGTTCCTGATGCCGATCGAGGACGTCTTCACGATCACCGGTCGTGGCACCGTCGTCACCGGTCGTATCGAGCGTGGTGTCCTCAAGGTCAACGAGACCGTCGACATCATCGGTATCCGTCCGGAGAAGACCACCACCACGGTCACCGGCATCGAGATGTTCCGCAAGCTGCTCGACGAGGGCCAGGCCGGTGAGAACGTCGGTCTGCTGCTCCGTGGCATCAAGCGCGAGGACGTCGAGCGCGGCCAGGTCATCATCAAGCCGGGCTCGGTCACCCCGCACACCGAGTTCGAGGCCCAGGCCTACATCCTGTCCAAGGACGAGGGCGGCCGCCACACGCCGTTCTTCAACAACTACCGTCCGCAGTTCTACTTCCGTACGACTGACGTGACCGGTGTTGTGACCCTCCCCGAGGGCACCGAGATGGTCATGCCGGGCGACAACACTGAGATGAAGGTCGAGCTCATCCAGCCCGTCGCCATGGAGGAGGGCCTGAAGTTCGCCATCCGTGAGGGTGGCCGGACCGTCGGCGCCGGCCAGGTCACCAAGATCGTCAAGTAATTTCCTGACGGTTTGACCTGGTAGCTCGCTCCACGAGCTCCACACCGTAGGGCCCCGGGATTTCTCCCGGGGCCCTACGGCCGTTTCCGGGCCGCAGCCTCGGTTCTGCGTCGCCGACGCCCTGATGCCTTCGGGCGTCGCCTCGATGCTGCGGCGGAGTCCGCCGAGGCGGAACGCGGTGATCTCTTCCGCCCGCCCGCCCCGAGGGGCTACGGCCGCCAGAGCCAGGGGAGTCCGTCCGGCCCGATTCCCGCCACCACCGGACCGCCCCGCGCGGACACGTGCAGGGCAGGACCCTCCAGCGTCACCGGCCCGGGTATGGGACGTACGGGCCCGCCGTCCACCAGCAGCTGGACGGTTCCCGTCTCGTCCCTGCCGAGCAGCACCGGCGCGGCCGGGCTGCCGGCCGCCACCACCGCGCCGTACCCGTCGAAACGCAGGCCCGGGGTGCGGGTCGCGGTGAGCCGGTTCGTCGCGGGCCCGCGGTAGTACAGGCTGTCGCCGCCGAGCGCGGCCAGTGGGCCGCCCGGCTCCGGCAGGCGGGTCGGCGGCTGCAGCCCCTCCGGTGTCCAGTGGTGCACGGTGCCGCGACCTGCCGCGTGGACGTGGACGCCGCCCGACGGGCCGACGGAGACCGCCAGGCCGTCCTGGATCTCCTCGGCGGGCCCGCCGCCGAGGTCCCGCCAGCCGCTCCAGCGGCCGTCCGCGCTCCGGACGCGCGTACTGACGTGCTTGTCGGCGTTCCGTACGAAGAGGTGGACCCGCCCGTCCGGGGCGGTCACCGCGACCGGCACACCGATACGGCGGCCGCGGTCGGGCACCTTCTCCGGATTGCCGAGCGACACCCAGGCGCCGAAGCCGGCCCCGGCCCGCCGCTGCTCCAGGAGCACGATTTCCCGTGTGTTCGCCGCTCCACGCCCGCCCAGGGCGGAGAACCGCAGGCCGAACACCAGCTGCCGGCCGTCCTTCAGCACGGTGTGCCCGAGGACGGGTGCGAGCGGCCCGCCGCCCAGGTCGTCGGGGGAGCCCCAGCGTCCGCTGCCCGGGGCGGTCTCCCGCCACCGCACGGCACGCAGACCGAGCACGCCGTACGCGGCGAGCCGTCCGCCGGGCTCCGAGGCGAGGGCCGGGCGCGCCCCGGGATAGCGGTAGTGGGTGGCCCGCACCCATCCCTTGCGGTTGCTGAGCGGGCGGGTCCCGCCGACGTTGTAGTCGCCGCAGCCTGCCGCGTTCCCGCACTTCCAGTCCGGTGCGCCGCCGTACGGGACGAGGCGCGCGGCCTTGTCCCTCAGGACCTTCGGCGGGAGGTTCTTCGGCCAGTGGCGGTTGTAGTAGCCGCGGTACGAGGTCACCGCGAACGCCGGTACCTCGCCGCCGCTGTCCGTCGCCTCCGCGACCCAGCGGATCATCGCGGCCCAGGTGAAGCCCGCGGCGGCGGTGTGGTCGCCGTGGTCGGAGTAGCCGATCTGCTCGCTGTCCCGGCGGCGGGTCTCCTCGTCGCTGTCCTGGATGTCCGGATCAGGGTCCAGTGTCTGGACGACCGTCGGGCGGTACGCGGCCATCAGCCCGGCGAGTACGTCGATCAGCTCGTCGTGGTCGTACTCCTCGGTGCCCGTGGCGGGCGAACCCGTCGCCGCGACCGTCCGCAGCGTCATGCCGCGGTCCCTCCAGAGGCTCGGCAGACCCATGTCCCCGTAGCGGGTGTGCATGCCCAGGTTGAGGAAGACCAGGTCGATCCTGCGGCCCCGGTGCGCGAGCATGTTCACCTCCGCCGTGTGGCCGGAGCGGAGCTTCGCGACGTACCGCTGCCACGGGGTGAACACCGGCAGGCCCAGCATGGCCGCGTAGGCCTGGCGCAGGCCCTGGTGCCGGGCGGCGGAGTAACGGGGCTTGTCGGCGGGCGGATCGGGCCTGCCCGGCGTCTTGTTGACGCCGTCGGCGTCGCCTGCCGTGACGTACACGCACACCAGCGGCACGCCGGAGTCCAGCTGGTGCCGGGTGTCCGGGTTCATGAAGTACAGGTCGTCGTCCGGATGCGCCAGCACCTGCATGAGCTGCGCCCGGCCGTGCGAGGCGATCGCCTTCCCGGGGGCGGGGTCGGCGGTGGGGCCCTTGCGGCGGGTGGCGGGTACGGAGCAGGCGCCCAGGACGGCCGCCGTCGCCATTCCTACGACGCCCCCCAGTACGCGGCGTCGTCCGGGCCGAGGCAGCCCGGTTCCGGGTGTGTCGCTCACGCGTGCCGCTCCGTCCGTCCCCCCGCAGCAGACGCCGCGTGCTCCGATCATGTGGTCCGATGAGCTAGACGGCTTGCGAGGTCCCAGGGTTGTCACGCGTGCGGGTTCCGGGTGCCCGGGATGGCCGTGAGGACGTCCACCGGCAGTCTGCGGGCCCACCGGCCGGGCCTCGTGTGGTCGTCTACGTGAGGGTCGGCACCCCGCCGGGCCCCGTGTGGTCGAGACGTACGTCCGGCAGCCCCCTGAGCCATCCTTCGCCGATCTCCGCGAGGGCCGCGGCGTCCGGCGGTGTCCGTCCGAGACCGACCACGAACCGGACCGAAGCATGGCCCGACCGGAAGGCGCGGGGCCAGGCGTGGGCGTCCGGCGCACCGGCGTCGTCCAGAGCCGTGAGGAGGGCGCGCATCCGGCCGCGGACGCGTCCGAGTGTCTCGTCGGAGAGGCGGACGGTCAGCACCGCCCAGGCCGCGTGCCGCCGGTGCATCGGCGGTGGCGCCAGCAGCGCGGGCCGGGGGTCGGCGCCGGTGCGGGCGGCGTCGTCGAGGACGTCCCACGCCTGGTAGAGCTCCTGCGCCAGCAGGTCCCGGCCACCGGGCCCGATCTGGTCGGAGCACGGGCGGACCGGCGCCGTGGGGGTCAGGACGGTGACGGGGAGTGCGATCGGCAGCCGGGTGCCCGGTGCGAGCTCGCCGACCGGGTCCCGCCAGTCCCATGCGGCCCAGGTGGCGAAGAACTGCCGGAGCAGGTCGTCGCCTTCGAGGCCGGGCGACTCGCGGACGGTCCGCGCGGCGAGCAGGGCCCAGGCGAGACCCGGCAGGCCTCCGAAGGGCGCGGAGTCCAGGCCGCGTGCCCTCGCCCAGGCCTTGACGGCACGGGCGAGCCCGGCGAACGCCGCGTGACGGGCTCCGACCGAGGTCCGGACCGTGTCCGCATCACTCACCGCGCTCAGCGCGACAGCCGCCGCCTCGCCGAGCCCGGTGCGGCGCGCGACGGCCTCCTCGGGAGGGAGGTCACCGGTGCCGACCACGACGAGGTCGACGCCCAGGTCCCCCACCTGGAAGCGCAGGCCCGGGACGCGTGCGCCGCGCACCTCGCGCAGCCGGTCGGCGTCCGGCACCGCGGCCGCCACCCTGGCCCGTACGTCCGCCATGTCCACGGTGCCGGGCAGCGCGGCGACCAGGTCCAGGTCGGCGTCCGGGAGGGCGCAGCCCATGCGCCGTGATCCGACGACGTGCACGACTCCCTCGGGGAGGGCCTCGGAGACGCGCTGCGCGGTACGGCGCGCCGACCCCTCCCGGTCCGCTCCGTCCCGCGCCACGACGTCGTACGTCATGGCGTCCTGCGGCTCGGCGTCCTGCGTCATGGCGTCGTGCGGTTCGGCGGCGGGCCGCGGGGCGCTCTCCCGCCGGGCGGCGTACGGGCCGCCGCCGGTGCCGACGCGGGGGGCGTCGGCATCGGGGAAGCCGGGGTCCGTCCCTTCCGGCAGCCAGCGCACTTCGCCGGTGCCGAGCGCGACCGTGGCCCGCGGCCGCATCGGTTCGCCGCCGCGGCGGGAGAGCAGGACGAGCTCGCCGACGCGCGCGGTCATCGCGTCGAGCCGGTCCGTGCATTCGGCGGCGACGGTGTGCGGGTCGGTGGTGCGGCCCAGGCTCAAGTGGGGCGTGTAGCCGTGGTGGCGTCCGCGGCAGCGGGGGAACCGGCGTTCCAGGGCGTGGCGCAGGTCCGCCCACGGCTTCTCGTCGGCGGCGGCCGGATCGAGCCAGACGGTGGCGTCCTCGCGATGGCCGAAGGTGTGGATGCCGTCGAGGCGTGCCGTGAAGGGCGCGACCTCGGCCGCGGCGGAGGCGAGCAGCGGCGCGGCGGCCTCGAAGTCGGACTCCGGGACGAACCCGAAGAGGACGTTGACGTGCGGCGGCCAGCGGTGGATCTGCGGGTCGTGAGCCCGGCGCAGCTCCTGGAGCGGCGGCCACAGTTCGCGCGGCGGCAGCCAGGCGACGGCGGTACGCGGGGTCGGCGGCGCGTCGAGGGCGTCCGCGGTCCCGGGGTCCGCGCCGAAGACGAGTTCGGCCTCGACCCCGTAGTGGTCCGAGATGTACAGCCCTTCCGGGGTCGGCGTGTCCCCGCGCAGTGCCGCGGCTCCGACGTGGAGGCCGTCGGCGCGCAGCAGGATCCGGTCGAGCCGGGAGACGCGGCCGGTCAGCGAGGACACCGCGGCGAGCGGGTTGACGCCCGGGTCGAAGGTCGGGGTCCGGTCGTCGGACCCGTGGACCTCGGTCCAGGCGTCCCGTACTCCGAGGGTGAGCGCCGGGCCGTCGCTGCCGTCGTTGAAGTCGCCGAGCAGCACCACGTCGCCGTCGACGCCGGCGAGCCCTTCGGCGAGCCGGGCGAGTTCCGTCTGCCGACGGCCGGCGCCGTCGTCCGAGTGGTCGCTGCTGAGATGGGTGGTGGCGACGACGAGCGGCCCGGCGGCGGTCTCCACGGTGAGGGCGGTCACGGCCTTGTGCGGGCCGAGGACATGGCGGCCGGCCTCCCGTACGGGGAGCCTGCTGAGCAGCAGCACTCCGCTGTCGTCGACGTCCCTCCCGGAGGGGTCGGTGCCGAGTGTGTAGTGGGCCCGTACCCAGGGGGCGCGCAGCAGCATGGCGAAGAGCTCGGGCTCGACCTCCTGCAGGGCGATGACGTCCGCGTCCGCCTCCTCCAGGGCGGCGAGCAGCAGGGGCCGGCGCCGGGCGGTGTCGATGCGGTCGCTGTCGTACCGGTCCCACAGGGTGTTCCAGGTGAGCACGCGCAGTCCCGGCGCGGGCGGCGCGTCGCCCGGTGCCCCGGCGGGTGCCCAGCCCCGTCCGGGGGCCCAGCGGTACGGGGTGCAGGCCGTGAAGAACGGTGCCCGCAGCCGTCGCGGATCGCGTGTCCGGCCGGCGTCCGTGGCGTCGATGCGGTCGATGCCGGTGGCGCGGTCCCAGACCAGTTCGCCGTCGGCCTCGACGAACAGCACCCGGTGCCAGGGGATGTCGCCGCCGGGCACGAACGCGGGCAGCGGGACGCGCTTGGGCGCGGCGCCGCGCTGGTTGATCCCGAGCACGAACCGTGCGGGGTCGAACCGCGGGTCCCAGCGGACGCGGTGGTAGATCTCCTCGCTGGTGCGCATCTACGTCTCCTCCTCCACGGTCCCACCGCGCAGGAGGCGCGTGGTGTCCCGGGCGGTTCCGTGGGCGCGCCCGGCGCCGGGGCCCTCACAGCGCCGCGAGGCGCCTCTTGCCCGCGGTGCGTCGCCTGTCGGTGGTGCGTCGCCTGGTCGTGGTGCGCTTCCTGTCGGTGGTGCGCCGCCTGGGCGTGGTGCGCTTCCTGTCGGTGGTGCGTCCCCCGGCCGCGGGGTGCTCCCTGTCGGTGGTGCGTCCCCTGCCCGCGGCGCTTTTCCCGGCCGCATCACGTCCCGCAGTCGGATCACGTCTCCACCTCGTAGTGGAGCGACCCGTCGGTGTCCTCCACGGACCCGTGTGCGCCGATGTACCGGGTGCGGTGGGCCTGGCCGGGGTAAGGCGGGGTGAAGCGGCGGAGCTGCGAGGCCAGTACGTCGGGCGGCACCGGGTGGGCCCGTCCGGCGTTGCGCCGGACCAGTTCGTCCTCCTCGACCAGCACCACCGCGTGCGTGATCAGCGCGTCGCGGCGGTGCGCGACCGCGTGCACGAGGGAACGCTGCTGTGGATTGAGGGAGGTGGCGTCCCACACCACGGTCCCTCCTCGGGCCAGCGCGGAGTCGAGCAGCTTCAGCCCCTCGCGGAGGACGTCCTGGTTCTGCCGCTGGTCGGCGCGGGAGCCGCGCGCCTCGCGCAGGGCGTCGAGCGAGAGGAGGGTGCCGCCGCGTGCCGCCCGCGCGGCGAAGGTGCTCTTGCCGCTGCCGGAGGGCCCGACCAGCTGGACCAGCCGGGGGAAGTCCCCGGAACGCCACCGCCAGGTCGCCGCGACGGCCTCCTCGGCCGTGCCGATCCGCCCCAGGGTCCAGGCCTCGCGGGCCTCGGCCCAGCAGCGGTCGGCCTCGTCGGGGCCGAGCCCGGCGAGCGCCTCGCGCAGACCGGTGCGCAGTGGCCCGAGCGGGTCCTCGCCCATGAGCCCGGCGTCCTCTGCGTGCAGCGCGGACCAGTCGGCCTGCTCGCGTGCCCCGGCGTCCGTCGCGACCGCTCCGGCGACCGCGTGCAGCACTCCGAGGTCCGCGGCGAGGGCCATCCGGGCGAGCCCGGTCCGCCGGTCGTCGTCGGGGTACGGGCGGTGCAGCGCCGCGTGGAGTCCGACGACGTCGGCGACGCGCCGTGCGAGCGGCATGCCGACGGTGGCGGCGAGCCGGGCCGCGACCTCCGCGCGCCGCCGGCCGTGCAGCAGCGCTGCGAGGACGCCGATGAGCCGAGCGTCCCCGGTGCGCCCGAGGACGTCGAGCCGGGCCGCCGTGCCGGCGACCGACTCGGCGGTGTCCGTGACGTCGACGCCGACCGCCCGGGCCAGGGCCGCAGCATCGGGTGCCGCGCCGGACCGTACGTCCCACAGCGCGGCGGCCGGGCCGAGCCCGTTCTCCACGACGGCGGTGTGCATCCAGTGGGTGCCGGTCTGCACGTGCCCGGCGCGCACCCACTTGGCGACGTGCCGGCGGAAGTCCTGCCGCGCGAAGCCCCGGACGGTGCGTACGACGTACCCCTCGTGCCGGGTGAGGTCCAGCCGCAGCCGGCGCAGCGCCCGCTCGTCGAACTCGCCGCGCCAGAGGACCCGTGGCACGGGCACCCCGAGCCGTCGCAGGAACCGCACGGTGCGGTCCCAGTCCAGGCACCGGTCCCGGTCGTCCCACACGGAGAAGCCGTAGAACCAGCTCCCCAGGTCGTCGTAGGGGAGGGAGTGCCGGGCGTACATGTTCTCCCCGCACACCCGCCAGCCCTGCGGGATCCCGGCGCCGATCCGCCCCTGGAGTCCCTTCACCCACGCCCGGGACGGATGGTGCCCGGAGTCCAGCGACCGGGCGTGCAGCCCGTCGGCGTACAGCGTGGTGTTCTCCCCGTCGAGCTTCTCGGTGACCACGACCTCGTGACCGGCCAGGCCCGACAGGTCCCCGGCCCGCACGTCGTCGGCCGCCGCCCCCGGCGACCACGGCAGGTGCGGAGTCCGCGGATACTGCGTACGCATGATGTCCGGCCCCCCGATGAACATTCTTGTGCCGGCTCACTGTAGGAGGGCGGGGGAGGCGGCTTCGAACGAATAACCGGCGACGGCCGGTCTCCGGTGGCGTCCGCCTGCGCCTTCCGCCGTGAAGGACCGGACAGCCCGACGAGGAGGGAAGTCCGGGGACGCAGCAGACGGCACCGAGCACCGTACGCCCGCCGCGGACGCCCCTCCCGCCTCCTGCGCAGCGGTGTGCGCCGCGCTGCGTGGGGCGTCGCGCTCCGCGCCGTTGCGGCACTGCTGCTCGTGGCCGGGAACCGGTGGTGGAACCGCTCGGAGGAGCCGCCCTACGAGGGCGCGGCGGACCCCGAGGCACGGATCTCCTACCGGGGTGAGGCGCCAGGGCAGGACGTCCGGGACTTCCTCACGGTGCTCCTCCAGCGGATCGCCGAGAAGGACCTGGCGGGGATCGAGGCGCTCACGGCGGGCTACAGCGGCGGGGACATCGGCGGTCCGCCGCCGTTCGTGCTGCCGCTCGCCGACGACGCGAGCGGCGAGGTCGTGGCCGAGGTCGACCCGGTGCGGCGCAACGAGCCGCTGCCCTCCCGGCCGGCCTACCCGAAGGACGGGGTGTCCGAGGCACGGCTGACCTTCGTCGCCACGGGTGAGACCCTGAAGGTCCGGCTCGCCCGGATCGACGGTGTGTGGTGGGGCTTCCCGCAGGACGAGGGCCCGGACTGATTCCCCGGGCGGGCCACGCCTCGCCGCACCGGGGTGTCCGGCCCCGCGGGACCGCGGTGACACACGACACACGCGCTCGGCGCGCGCGGTTTGACATGCACCACCGGCCGGGTAAGGTCTTCGCCCCGATTGGCACCCCGGGTGCCCCGTATGGCAGACTGTCGGGGTTGCTCGGTTGAGTGCCGATGCTGCGCGCCTCCCGCCGGGAGGACCGGAAGCGAGTCCCACAGTACTCGTCGTCCCAACTGCCGTAAGGCAGCGCTGGGGCGGACGTACGGGAATCTTCCGGGAAGTGTCAGCGGGGCCCCGGCCAGGCGCCTGGTGGGACCTCTTCCCCCGAACCCCTTCCACAGGGAATCCGTCCGCGGACACCTGCGTAGCGGGAGCGCGACACGCCCGACCGCGTGGGTCGGGGAAGAGGGTGGAACACCGGGCTCCAGAGCGTTACGAGAGACAGGACTACGAAGTAGCCATGGCGGGACAGAAGATCCGCATCCGGCTCAAGGCCTACGACCACGAGGTCATCGACTCCTCGGCGAAGAAGATCGTCGAGACGGTGACCCGCACTGGTGCGTCGGTCGCGGGCCCGGTGCCGCTGCCCACTGAGAAGAACGTGTACTGCGTCATCAAGTCGCCGCACAAGTACAAGGACTCGCGCGAGCACTTCGAGATGCGCACGCACAAGCGCCTCATCGACATCCTCGACCCCACGCCGAAGACGGTTGACTCGCTGATGCGTCTCGACCTGCCGGCCGGCGTCGACATCGAGATCAAGCTCTGAGGTGACGCGCGAGATGGCTAAGCAGATCAAGGGCGTCCTGGGCGAGAAGCTCGGCATGACGCAGGTCTGGGACGAGAACAACCGTGTCGTCCCCGTGACCGTCGTCAAGGCCGGGCCCTGCGTCGTTACCCAGGTCCGCACCAACGACACCGACGGCTACGAGTCGGTCCAGATCGCCTTCGGCGAGATCGACCCGCGCAAGGTGAACAAGCCCCTCAAGGGCCACTTCGCCAAGGCCGACGTGACCCCGCGCCGCCACCTGGTGGAGCTCCGCACCGCAGACGCCTCCGAGTACACCCTCGGCCAGGAGATCACCGCTGAGGTCTTCGAGGCGGGCGTCAAGGTCGACGTCACCGGCAAGAGCAAGGGCAAGGGCTTCGCCGGTGTCATGAAGCGCCACAACTTCCGTGGCCTGGGCGCCGGACACGGCACCCAGCGCAAGCACCGCTCGCCCGGTTCCATCGGTGGCTGCGCCACCCCGGGCCGTGTGTTCAAGGGCCTCCGCATGGCGGGCCGTATGGGCAACGAGCGGGTCACCACCCAGAACCTGACCGTTCACGCCGTTGACGCGGAGAAGGGCCTGCTGCTCATCAAGGGCGCGGTTCCTGGTCCGAACGGCGGCCTCGTCCTGGTCCGTACCGCGGCCAAGGGGGCCTGAGGTAACCGATGAGCACCATTGACATCCTTTCGCCTGCTGGCGACAAGGCCGGGACCGTCGAGCTCCCCGCGGAGATCTTCGACGCCAAGGTCAGCGTTCCGCTGATCCACCAGGTCGTCGTCGCGCAGCTGGCCGCTGCCCGTCAGGGCACGCACAAGACCAAGACCCGTGGCGAGGTCCGCGGTGGCGGCAAGAAGCCGTACCGCCAGAAGGGCACCGGCCGCGCCCGTCAGGGCTCGACCCGTGCGCCGCAGTTCGCCGGCGGTGGCGTCGTCCACGGCCCCGTGCCGCGTGACTACTCGCAGCGGACCCCGAAGAAGATGAAGGCCGCCGCCCTGCGTGGCGCCCTCACCGACCGGGCCCGTCACTCCCGCATCCACGTCGTCTCCGGCGTGGTCGAGGGTGCCGCTTCCACCAAGGCCGCCAAGACGCTGTTCGGCAAGATCTCGGAGCGCAAGAACCTGCTCCTGGTCGTCGAGCGCGCCGACGAGGCCGCGTGGCTGTCCGCCCGCAACCTGCCCCAGGTGCACATCCTGGAGCCGGGCCAGCTGAACACGTACGACGTGCTCGTCTCCGACGACGTGGTCTTCACCAAGGCCGCCTTCGAGTCCTTCGTGTCTGGCCCCAAGGCCGCTGACAACGAGGGGAGCGAGGCCTGATGGCCGAGATCACCAGCAAGACCTTCACGGACCCGCGAGACATCCTCGTCAAGCCGGTTGTTTCCGAGAAGAGCTACGCGCTGCTCGACGAGAACAAGTACACGTTCATCGTCGCGCCCACCGCCAACAAGACCCAGATCAAGCAGGCCGTCGAGGCGGTCTTCTCGGTCAAGGTCACCGGGGTCAACACGATCAACCGCCAGGGCAAGCGCAAGCGCACCCGCACCGGTTTCGGCAAGCGCGCCAACACCAAGCGCGCCATCGTGACCCTTGCCGAGGGCAGCCGAATCGACATCTTCGGCCAGGCCTCCTAACGGAGCGCCCTGGTCCGATATCGGACGAGGACTGAGAAATGGGTATCCGCAAGTACAAGCCGACGACTCCGGGCCGTCGTGGCTCCAGCGTCGCCGACTTCGTCGAGATCACGCGGTCCACGCCGGAGAAGTCGCTGGTCCGCCCCCTGCACAGCAAGGGCGGCCGTAACAACACCGGTCGTGTGACCGTCCGTCACCAGGGTGGTGGCCACAAGCGTGCCTACCGCCTGATCGACTTCCGTCGCCACGACAAGGACGGCGTGCCGGCCAAGGTCGCTCACATCGAGTACGACCCGAACCGCACCGCGCGCATCGCGCTCCTGCACTACGCGGACGGCGAGAAGCGCTACATCCTGGCCCCCCGCGGCCTGCAGCAGGGCGACCGGATTGAGAACGGCCCCGGTGCCGACATCAAGCCCGGCAACAACCTGGCGCTGCGCAACATCCCGGTCGGTACCACCCTGCACGCCATCGAGCTGCGTCCGGGCGGCGGCGCCAAGTTCGCCCGCTCGGCCGGTGCGTCCGTGCAGCTGCTGGCGAAGGAGGGCTCCATGGCCCACCTGCGCATGCCGTCCGGTGAGATCCGCCTGGTCGACGTCCGCTGCCGCGCCACTGTCGGCGAGGTCGGCAACGCCGAGCAGTCGAACATCAACTGGGGCAAGGCCGGCCGTATGCGCTGGAAGGGCGTCCGCCCGACCGTCCGCGGTGTCGCGATGAACCCGGTTGACCACCCGCACGGTGGTGGTGAGGGCAAGACCTCCGGTGGTCGCCACCCGGTCTCCCCGTGGGGTCAGAAGGAAGGCCGTACTCGTTCGCCCAAGAAGGCGTCGAACAAGTACATCGTCCGCCGCCGCAAGACGAACAAGAAGCGCTAGGAGCGGGTTTAGATGCCGCGCAGTCTCAAGAAGGGGCCCTTCGTCGACGACCACCTCATCAAGAAGGTGGACGCCCAGAACGAAGCCGGCACCAAGAACGTCATCAAGACCTGGTCCCGTCGCTCGATGATCATCCCGGCCATGCTGGGCCACACGATCGCGGTGCACAACGGCAAGACCCATGTCCCGGTGTTCGTCACCGAGTCCATGGTCGGCCACAAGCTCGGCGAGTTCTCGCCGACTCGCACCTTCCGCGGCCACGTCAAGGACGACCGGAAGTCGAAGCGCCGCTAATCGCGGGGTGTGAACGACTATGACTTACACCGAAGGGACAACCATGGAAGCCAGGGCTCAGGCGCGGTACATCCGCGTCACGCCCATGAAGGCCCGCCGTGTGGTGGACCTCATCCGTGGCATGGACGCCACGGAGGCCCAGGCGGTCCTGCGTTTCGCTCCGCAGGCCGCGTCTGTGCCGGTCGGCAAGGTGCTGGACAGCGCCATCGCCAACGCCGCGCACAACTACAACCACACGGACGCCTCCTCGCTGTTCATCAGCGAGGCGTACGTCGACGAGGGCCCGACCCTGAAGCGGTTCCGTCCGCGTGCCCAGGGCCGTGCCTACCGGATCCGCAAGCGGACCAGCCACATCACCGTGGTCGTCGCCAGCAAGGAAGGAACCCGGTAATGGGCCAGAAGGTAAACCCGCACGGGTTCCGGCTCGGCATCACCACCGACTTCAAGTCGCGCTGGTACGCCGACAAGCTGTACAAGGACTACGTCAAGGAAGACGTCGCCATCCGTCGGATGATGACGTCCGGCATGGAGCGCGCCGGAATCTCCAAGGTCGAGATCGAGCGCACCCGTGACCGTGTCCGCGTGGACATCCACACCGCCCGCCCGGGCATCGTCATCGGCCGCCGTGGCGCCGAGGCCGACCGCATCCGCGGCGACCTCGAGAAGCTCACCGGCAAGCAGGTCCAGCTGAACATCCTCGAGGTCAAGAACCCCGAGGTCGACGCCCAGCTGGTGGCCCAGGCCGTTGCCGAGCAGCTGTCCTCCCGCGTCTCCTTCCGTCGGGCCATGCGCAAGAGCATGCAGTCCGCCATGAAGGCCGGCGCCAAGGGCATCAAGATCCAGTGCGGTGGCCGTCTCGGCGGTGCCGAGATGTCCCGCTCGGAGTTCTACCGCGAGGGTCGTGTGCCGCTGCACACGCTGCGCGCGAACGTCGAGTACGGCTTCTTCGAGGCCAAGACGACCTTCGGCCGCATCGGCGTGAAGGTCTGGATCTACAAGGGCGACGTCAAGAACATCGCCGAGGTCCGCGCCGAGAACGCCGCTGCCCGTGCCGGCAACCGCCCGGCCCGTGGTGGCGCCGACCGCCCGGCCCGTGGTGGCCGTGGTGGCGAGCGTGGCGGCCGCGGCCGCAAGCCGCAGCAGCAGAGCGCCGCTGCCGAGGCCCCCAAGGCCGAGGCCGCTGCCGCTGCTCCGGCCGAGAGCACCGGAACGGAGGCCTGACCGACATGCTGATCCCTCGTAGGGTCAAGCACCGCAAGCAGCACCACCCGAAGCGCAGTGGTATGTCCAAGGGTGGTACGCAGGTTGCGTTCGGCGAGTACGGCATCCAGGCGCTGACCCCGGCGTACGTGACGAACCGTCAGATCGAGTCCGCTCGTATCGCGATGACCCGTCACATCAAGCGTGGTGGCAAGGTCTGGATCAACATCTACCCGGACCGCCCGCTGACCAAGAAGCCTGCCGAGACCCGCATGGGTTCCGGTAAGGGTTCCCCGGAGTGGTGGGTCGCGAACGTCAAGCCCGGTCGGGTGATGTTCGAACTGTCCTACCCGAACGAGAAGATTGCGCGTGAGGCTCTCACTCGTGCGGCCCACAAGCTGCCGATGAAGTGCCGGATCGTCAAGCGCGAGGCAGGTGAAGCGTGATGTCGGCCGGTACCAAGGCGTCCGAGCTGCGCGAGCTGGGCAACGAGGAGCTTGTCGCCAAGCTCCGCGAGGCCAAGGAAGAGCTGTTCAACCTCCGCTTCCAGGCGGCGACCGGTCAGCTCGAGAACCACGGCCGTCTGAAGGCGGTCCGTAAGGACATCGCCCGGATCTACACCCTGATGCGCGAGCGCGAGCTGGGCATCGAGACGGTGGAGAACGCCTGATGAGCGAGAGCAACGTGACTGAAGAGAAGACCGCTCGCGGTTTCCGCAAGACCCGTGAGGGTCTTGTCGTCAGCGACAAGATGGACAAGACCGTCGTCGTCGCCGTCGAGGACCGTGTCAAGCACGCGCTGTACGGCAAGGTCATCCGCCGTACCAACAAGCTCAAGGCGCACGACGAGCAGAACGCCGCGGGTGTCGGCGACCGCGTCCTCCTCATGGAGACCCGGCCGCTGTCCGCGACGAAGCGCTGGCGCGTCGTCGAGATCCTCGAGAAGGCCAAGTAATTTCCGTCAGGAAATTCACCTAGGCAAGCACATCCCTCCTAGGGGGACTCCCTAGGAACAGTTCCGCCAGGCTCCGCAGGGGCTTCATCCGAAGCCCCTGCGGGGAACCGGCAGACGATCAGGAGATAGACGTGATCCAGCAGGAGTCGCGACTGCGCGTCGCCGACAACACTGGTGCGAAGGAAATCCTTTGCATCCGTGTGCTCGGTGGTTCCGGTCGCCGCTACGCGGGCATCGGTGACGTCATCGTCGCCACCGTCAAGGACGCGATCCCCGGTGGCAACGTGAAGAAGGGCGACGTCGTCAAGGCTGTCGTCGTGCGCACCGTCAAGGAGCGCCGTCGTCCGGACGGCTCGTACATCCGCTTCGACGAGAACGCCGCCGTCATTCTGAAGAACGACGGTGACCCTCGCGGCACCCGCATCTTCGGCCCGGTCGGCCGTGAGCTGCGCGAGAAGAAGTTCATGAAGATCATCTCGCTCGCGCCGGAGGTGCTGTAAGCATGAAGATCAAGAAGGGCGACCTGGTTCAGGTCATCACCGGCAAGGACAAGGGCAAGCAGGGCAAGGTCATCGCGGCCTTCCCCCGCGAGGACCGCGTCCTGGTCGAGGGTGTCAACCGGGTCAAGAAGCACACCAAGGCGAACCAGCCCGGCCGCGCTTCGCAGGCCGGCGGCATCGTGACCGTCGAGGCCCCGATCCACGTGAGCAACGTTCAGCTCGTCGTGGAGAAGGACGGCAAGAAGGTCGTGACCCGCGTCGGTTACCGCTTCGACGAGAACGGCAACAAGATCCGCGTTGCCAAGCGGACGGGTGAGGACATCTGATGGCTACCACCACGACTCCGCGTCTCAAGACGAAGTACCGCGAGGAGATCGTCGGCAAGCTGCGTGACGAGTTCAAGTACGAGAACGTCATGCAGGTTCCGGGTCTCGTCAAGATCGTGGTCAACATGGGTGTGGGCGACGCCGCCCGCGACTCCAAGCTGATCGAGGGCGCGATCCGCGACCTCACCACGATCACCGGCCAGAAGCCGGCCGTCACCAAGGCCCGTAAGTCCATCGCGCAGTTCAAGCTGCGCGAGGGCCAGCCGATCGGTGCCCACGTCACCCTGCGTGGCGACCGCATGTGGGAGTTCCTGGACCGCACCCTGTCGCTCGCGCTGCCGCGCATCCGCGACTTCCGTGGTCTGTCCCCGAAGCAGTTCGACGGTCGGGGCAACTACACCTTCGGTCTCACGGAGCAGGTCATGTTCCACGAGATCGACCAGGACAAGATCGACCGGACGCGGGGCATGGACATCACCGTGGTCACCACGGCGTCCAACGACGACGAGGGCCGCGCCCTCCTTCGTTTCCTCGGCTTCCCGTTCAAGGAGAACTGACCGTGGCGAAGAAGGCTCTGATCGCTAAGGCCGCCCGCAAGCCGAAGTTCGGTGTGCGCGCGTACACCCGCTGCCAGCGCTGCGGCCGGCCGCACTCCGTCTACCGCAAGTTCGGCCTCTGCCGCGTGTGCCTTCGTGAGATGGCTCACCGTGGCGAGCTGCCGGGCGTGACCAAGAGCTCCTGGTAACAGCCCACTTCGGGTTGATACGGGACTCTCGGTAAGCAATGGGGCCGGCAGGTGCCCTCTCCACATGCCGTAGGCTTGTGGGGTTGGGCGTCTGCCGCCCTCGATCGCCCGCGGGCGCTGCCCGCTAGCACAATGAATGCTTACTACGCCGTAGGTCCCCGTGCCGCACCCGTCCCGCCCAAGAGCGGGGAGAGGGATGGCACAGATAGGAAACCCCGGCGAGAGAGGCCGAAGGCCAATTCATGACCATGACTGATCCGATCGCAGACATGCTCACGCGTCTGCGTAACGCGAACTCGGCGTACCACGACTCCGTCGTGATGCCGCACAGCAAGATCAAGTCTCACATCGCGGAGATCCTCCAGCAGGAGGGCTTCATCACGGGCTGGCGTGTCGAGGACGCCGAGGTCGGCAAGAACCTCGTCCTCGAGCTGAAGTTCGGCCCGAACCGCGAGCGCTCCATCGCGGGCATCAAGCGGATCTCGAAGCCCGGCCTCCGGGTCTACGCGAAGTCCACCAACCTGCCGAAGGTGCTCGGCGGCCTCGGCGTGGCGATCATCTCCACGTCGCACGGTCTGCTGACCGACAAGCAGGCGCAGAAGAAGGGCGTGGGTGGGGAAGTCCTCGCCTACGTCTGGTAATCGGGAACGGAGGAAAAGCAATGTCGCGTATCGGCAAGCTCCCCATCCCGGTTCCCGCCGGCGTGGACGTCACCATCGACGGCCGTACGGTCCAGGTGAAGGGCCCCAAGGGCTCCCTGACCCACACCGTTGCCGCGCCGATCGAGATCGTCAAGGGCGAGGACGGCGTTCTGAACGTCACCCGTCCGAATGACGAGCGGCAGAACAAGGCGCTGCACGGCCTGTCCCGCACCCTGGTGGCGAACATGATCACCGGTGTGACCCAGGGATACGTCAAGGCGCTCGAGATCAGCGGTGTCGGTTACCGTGTCGCCGCGAAGGGCTCCGCTCTGGAGTTCTCGCTGGGCTACAGCCACCCGATCCTGGTGGAGGCCCCCGAGGGCATCTCCTTCAAGGTCGAGTCGCCGACCAAGTTCTCGGTCGAGGGCATCGACAAGCAGAAGGTCGGCGAGGTCGCCGCCAACATCCGCAAGCTGCGGAAGCCCGACCCGTACAAGGCCAAGGGCGTCAAGTACGCGGGCGAGGTCATCCGCCGCAAGGTCGGAAAGGCTGGTAAGTAAAGCCATGGCATACGGTGTGAAGATCGCCAAGGGTGACGCCTACAAGGCTGCCGCCAAGAAGCGCCGCCACATCCGCATCCGCAAGAACGTGTCGGGTACGGCCGAGCGTCCGCGCCTCGTCGTGACGCGCTCGAACCGCCACATGGTCGCGCAGGTCATCGACGACCTCAAGGGCCACACCCTGGCGTCGGCGTCGACCCTCGACGTTGCGATCCGTGGTGGCGAGGGCGACAAGTCCGCGCAGGCCAAGCAGGTCGGTGCCCTGGTCGCCGAGCGTGCCAAGGCCGCCGGTGTCGAGGCTGTCGTGTTCGACCGTGGTGGCAACAGGTACGCCGGGCGCATCGCCGCCCTGGCGGACGCCGCCCGCGAAGCCGGGCTCAAGTTCTGAGCCGGTTCCGTAGCTAGCGGAAACAGAGAGAGGTAAATCCAATGGCTGGACCCCAGCGCCGCGGCAGCGGTGCCGGTGGCGGCGAGCGGCGGGACCGGAAGGGCCGTGACGGCGGCGCAGCTGCCGCCGAGAAGACCGCGTACGTTGAGCGCGTCGTCGCGATCAACCGCGTCGCCAAGGTTGTGAAGGGTGGTCGTCGCTTCAGCTTCACCGCGCTGGTCGTGGTGGGCGACGGTGACGGCACCGTGGGTGTCGGTTACGGCAAGGCCAAGGAGGTGCCGGCCGCCATCGCCAAGGGCGTTGAGGAGGCCAAGAAGCACTTCTTCAAGGTCCCCCGTATCCAGGGCACCATCCCGCACCCGATCCAGGGTGAGAAGGCCGCGGGCGTCGTCCTGCTCAAGCCGGCTTCCCCCGGTACCGGTGTTATCGCCGGTGGCCCGGTGCGTGCCGTGCTCGAGTGCGCCGGCGTTCACGACATCCTGTCGAAGTCCCTGGGCTCCGACAACGCGATCAACATCGTGCACGCGACCGTGGAGGCCCTGAAGGGTCTGCAGCGTCCCGAGGAGATCGCGGCCCGCCGCGGTCTGCCGCTCGAGGACGTCGCCCCCGCGGCCCTGCTGCGTGCGCGTGCGGGAGCGGGTGCGTAATGGCCCGTCTCAAGATCACGCAGACGAAGTCGTACATCGGCAGCAAGCAGAACCACCGCGACACCCTGCGCACCCTGGGCCTCAAGCGCCTGGGTGACACGGTCGTCAAGGAGGACCGCCCCGAGTTCCGCGGCATGGTGCACACCGTCCGCCACCTCGTGACGGTCGAGGAGGTCGACTGATCATGGCGGAGCAGAACCCGCTGAAGATCCACAACCTCCGTCCCGCCCCGGGCGCCAAGACCGCCAAGACCCGTGTCGGTCGTGGTGAGGCGTCGAAGGGTAAGACGGCCGGTCGTGGTACCAAGGGCACCAAGGCCCGCTACCAGGTTCCGGAGCGCTTCGAGGGTGGCCAGATGCCGCTGCACATGCGCCTCCCGAAGCTGAAGGGCTTCAAGAACCCGTTCCGCACCGAGTTCCAGGTCGTGAACCTGGACAAGCTGGCCGCGCTCTACCCGCAGGGTGGCGAGGTCACGGTGGCCGACCTGGTCGCCAAGGGTGCCGTTCGTAAGAACCAGCTCGTCAAGGTCCTGGGCCAGGGCGAGATCTCCGTGGCGCTGCAGGTGACGGTCGACGCCGTCTCCGGCTCCGCCAAGGAGAAGATCGCCGCCGCCGGCGGCACCGTCACCGAGCTCGTCTGAGACGAGCCGATGGCTTGAACGCATCGACCGGGGATGCCCTCTCTGAGGGGGCATCCCCGGTTGGTCGTTCCAAGGGGGGCACCGTCGCCGGTAAGGTGGCGTGCACTGTTGCTGCAACACCTGGGGCTTGGCCCCGGGCCGCCTGACCCCGGTCGGGCGGCTTTTGACTGATACGTATTCGTCGAACCTCAAGACCGTCACCTCTGACGCATAGCGCGGGGGTCGCAGGAGGCACCGTGCTCACCGCGTTCGCCCGGGCGTTCAAGACGCCCGACCTGCGCAAGAAGCTGCTCTTCACGCTCGGCATCATCGTGCTGTACCGGCTCGGGTCACAGATCCCGATCCCTGGTGTGAGCTACAAGAACGTCCAGATCTGTGTCGACCAGGCCCAGCAGGGCAACAGCCTTTTCGGCCTGGTGAACATGTTCAGCGGTGGCGCACTGCTGCAGATCACGGTGTTCGCGCTCGGCATCATGCCGTACATCACCGCCAGCATCATCCTGCAGCTGCTGACTGTGGTCATTCCACGGCTTGAAGCCCTCAAGAAGGAGGGCCAGGCGGGTACGGCGAAGATCACGCAGTACACCCGCTACC
Organism: Streptomyces sp. NPDC030222; assembly: GCF_055573115.1. NCBI lineage: Bacteria > Bacillati > Actinomycetota > Actinomycetes > Kitasatosporales > Streptomycetaceae > Streptomyces > Streptomyces sp. NPDC030222. The sequence goes on along the minus strand of NZ_JBVICA010000013.1, from coordinate 37,633 downwards.
TGACCGTGGCGCTCGCCATTCTGCAGGGCACCGGCCTGGTGGCCACCGCCCGCACCGGCGCGCTCTTCAGCGGCTGCCCGGTGGCCCGTGAGATCGTCCCCGACCAGTCGATCTTCGTCACCGTCACCATGGTCATCACCATGACCGCCGGTACCGCCGTGGTCATGTGGCTGGGCGAGCTCATCACCGACCGCGGTGTCGGCAACGGCATGTCCATCCTGATGTTCATCTCGATCGCCGCCGGCTTCCCGGGCGCGCTGTGGGCCATCAAGCTCCAGGGCAAGCTCGCCAAGGGCTGGATCGAGTTCGGCACCGTCATCCTGGTGGGCCTCGTCATGGTGGCCCTGGTCGTCTTCGTCGAGCAGGCCCAGCGCCGGATCCCGGTCCAGTACGCGAAGCGCATGATCGGCCGCCGTTCCTACGGCGGTACCTCCACCTACATCCCGCTGAAGGTGAACCAGGCGGGTGTGATTCCCGTCATCTTCGCGTCGTCGCTGCTCTACATCCCGGCGCTCATCGCACAGTTCTCCAGCTCGGACTCTTCCTGGAAGAACTGGATCGCCACGTACTTCACCAAGGGCGACCACCCGTACTACATCACCGCGTACTTCCTCCTGATTGTCTTCTTCGCGTTCTTCTACGTGGCCATCTCGTTCAACCCCGAGGAAGTCGCGGACAACATGAAGAAGTATGGTGGCTTCATCCCGGGCATCCGGGCCGGTCGACCTACTGCCGAGTATCTGAGCTACGTGCTCAACCGGATCACTTGGCCGGGCTCGCTGTATCTGGGTCTGATCGCTCTCGTCCCAACGATGGCGTTGGCAGGGTTCGGCGCGAACCAGAACTTCCCGTTCGGCGGGACGAGCATCCTCATCATCGTGGGTGTGGGTCTGGAGACCGTGAAGCAGATCGAGAGCCAGCTCCAGCAGCGCAATTACGAAGGGTTCCTCCGCTGATGCGAATCGTCCTCGTCGGACCGCCCGGTGCCGGCAAGGGAACGCAGGCTGCGTTCCTCGCCAAGAACCTGGCCATCCCGCACATCTCCACGGGTGACCTCTTCCGGGCGAACATCAGCCAGGGTACGGAGCTCGGCAAGCAGGCCAAGGCGTTCATGGACGCCGGCAACCTGGTGCCGGACGAGGTCACCATCGGGATGGCCAAGGACCGCATGGAGCAGCCGGACGCCGAGGGCGGCTTCCTGCTGGACGGCTTCCCGAGGAACGTCTCGCAGGCCGAGGCGCTGGACGAGATGCTCAAGGCCGAGGGCATGAAGCTGGACGCGGTCCTGGACCTGGAGGTCCCCGAGGACGAGGTCGTCAAGCGGATCGCGGGCCGCCGGATCTGCCGCAACGACAGCGCGCACGTCTTCCATGTGACGTACACCCCGCCGAAGCAGGAGGGCGTCTGCGACGTCTGCGGCGGCGAGCTGTACCAGCGCGACGACGACACCGAGGAGACGGTGCGCCGCCGGCTGGAGGTCTACCACACGCAGACCGAGCCGATCATCGACTACTACCGGAACCAGGGTCTGGTCGTCACGATCTCGGCGCTCGGCAAGGTCGACGAGGTGACCGCGCGCGCCATGTCCGCCCTCAAGGGCGAACAGGCCGCCTGACATACGTATCGAGCGCTACGGCCGCGGTGTCCCGGTGACGCCGCGGCCGTAGTGTTGGGCTTCAAGACTTCAGAGGTGGAAGGCACGCAATGGTTGAGCTGAAGACTCCCGAGCAGATCGCGAAGATGCGCGAGGCGGGGCTGGTCGTCGCCGCCATCCATGCCGCCACTCGTGAGGCGGCCGTTCCCGGGGCCAGCACGAAGGACCTGGACGAGGTCGCCCGCAAGGTGATCGCCGAGCACGGCGCGAAGTCGAACTTCCTGGGCTACGGCGGATTCCCGGCCACGATCTGCACCTCGGTCAACGAGGTCGTGGTCCACGGCATCCCCGACGAGAAGACCGTCCTGAAGGACGGCGACATCATCTCCATCGACTGCGGCGCGATCGTCGACGGCTGGCACGGCGACGCCGCGTACACCGCGTTCGTGGGCAGCGGTCATGCTCCGGAGCTGATCGAGCTCTCCCGGGTGACCGAGGAGTCGATGTGGGCCGGCATCGCGGCGATGAAGAAGGGCAGCCGCCTCGTCGACGTGTCGCGTGCCATCGAGTCCTACATCCGCCGCCAGCCCCGCCCGGCCTCCGGCAAGTACGGGATCATCGAGGAGTACGGCGGGCACGGCATCGGTTCCGAGATGCACATGGACCCGCACCTGCTGAACTACGTGGACAAGCGCCGGCTCCTCGGCCGCCACAACCCGAAGCTGGTCCCCGGCTTCTGCCTGGCCATCGAGCCGATGGTGTCGCTGGGCACCGCACGCACCGAGGTGCTGGAGGACGACTGGACGGTCATCACGACCGACGGTTCCTGGTCCTCGCACTGGGAGCACTCCGTCGCCCTCACCGAGCAGGGTCCGCTGGTCCTGACCGCGCCGGACGGCGGAAAGGCGAAGCTCGCGGAATTCGGTATCACGACCGCTCCGGACCCCCTCGCCTGACCTGCGCTTAACGATCTCCACGACTGGGCAGAGATTCCCGATTCGTCTTTTGGGATGCCCTGACGTAGACTGATGCGTCGGCTCTCGTGTACCCCCATGCTTTGCGCGGCGGGACGGGAGTCGATCAAGGTAGCCGATTCGAAGGGCGAAGCGTGGCCAAGAAGCAAGGTGCCATCGAGATCGAGGGCACTGTCATTGAGTCTCTGCCGAACGCCATGTTCAAGGTGGAGCTTCAGAACGGTCACAAGGTCCTCGCGCACATCAGCGGCAAGATGCGGATGCACTACATCCGTATTCTTCCGGATGACCGGGTCGTGGTGGAGCTCTCCCCGTACGACCTGACGCGTGGGCGGATCGTCTACCGCTACAAGTAGATCTTGCCCGCACCCCCTCCCGTGGGGTGATGGCACTGACCCGGAGAACCTCACATCCCATGAAGGTCAAGCCGAGCGTCAAGAAGATCTGCGACAAGTGCAAGGTGATCCGCCGCCACGGCCGGGTCATGGTCATTTGCGACAACCTGCGCCACAAGCAGCGCCAGGGCTGACGCACGCCGACCTGCACTTCGCAGTTCATTCGCGCGACGCAAGCAATACGTACATACGCAGAGTCCGCCCAGCCCGGAAGGGTCGGCGACACCTCCGGCGGGGGCCGGGGACCCGGACGTACCACTGCTTCCACGGAAGCGGTCGGCGGCCAGGGAACGGCTCTGCGGAAGACCTCCGACAACACACAGGAGCCATTGAATGGCACGCGTTTCCGGTGTTGACATCCCGCGCGAGAAGCGTGTGGAGATCGCACTCACCTACGTCTTCGGTATCGGGCGCACCCGGTCCAAGGAGATCCTCGACGCCACCGGCGTGAACCCGAACACCCGCGTTCGTGACCTGGCCGAAGAGGACCTGGTCAAGATCCGCGAGTACGTGGACGCCAACCTCCGCACCGAGGGTGACCTCCGCCGCGAGATCCAGGCCGACATCCGCCGCAAGGTCGAGATCGGCTGCTACCAGGGTCTGCGCCACCGTCGTGGCCTGCCCGTCCGCGGTCAGCGCACCAGCACCAACGCCCGCACCCGCAAGGGCCCGCGTCGCGCCATCGCCGGCAAGAAGAAGCCGGGCAAGAAGTAGTCCACAGCGGACGACTGTCCAAACGGTCTTCGCTCGTAGGACCGACCACCTCCACGGGAGAATTGCATGCCCCCCAAGGGACGCCAGGGCGCTGCCAAGAAGGTGCGCCGCAAGGAAAAGAAGAACGTCGCTCACGGCCACGCGCACATCAAGAGCACGTTCAACAACACCATCGTTTCGATCACCGACCCGACCGGCAACGTGATCTCCTGGGCCTCCGCCGGCCACGTCGGCTTCAAGGGCTCGCGCAAGTCCACCCCCTTCGCCGCGCAGATGGCCGCCGAGTCGGCCGCCCGCCGCGCGCAGGAGCACGGCATGCGCAAGGTCGACGTCTTCGTCAAGGGTCCCGGCTCCGGCCGTGAGACCGCGATCCGCTCCCTCCAGGCCACCGGCCTCGAGGTCGGTTCGATCCAGGACGTCACCCCCACCCCGCACAACGGCTGCCGTCCGCCGAAGCGCCGCCGCGTCTGACGCACGCCTTCCGGCGGGCGAGCCCTCTGCTGGGGGTGTGGGGGTCGCCCCCCACATGCCGCGGTACGGCTGCCGTCCGCCGAAGCGCCGCCGCGTCCGACGCACGGCCGCTATGGGGATTCGGGCGGTACGGCCCTTCAGGGCCGTGCCGCCCGTACCCTTGCAGAAGAAGAGGGCGTCAAATAGCGGGCGCCCCCGACTGAAGGATCTGATCCACACATGCTGATTGCTCAGCGTCCCTCGCTGACCGAAGAGGTCGTCGACGAGTACCGCTCCCGGTTCGTGATCGAGCCGCTGGAGCCGGGCTTCGGCTACACCCTCGGCAACTCGCTCCGCCGTACGCTCCTCTCCTCGATCCCCGGTGCCGCCGTCACCAGCATCCGGATCGACGGTGTCCTGCACGAGTTCACCACCGTGCCGGGCGTCAAGGAGGACGTCACCGACCTGATCCTGAACATCAAGCAGCTGGTCGTCTCCTCCGAGCACGACGAGCCGGTCGTGATGTACCTGCGCAAGCAGGGCCCGGGTCTGGTCACCGCCGCCGACATCGCCCCGCCGGCCGGCGTCGAGGTCCACAACCCCGACCTGGTCCTGGCCACGCTGAACGGCAAGGGCAAGCTGGAGATGGAGCTGACCGTCGAGCGCGGTCGCGGCTACGTCTCCGCCGTCCAGAACAAGCAGGTGGGCCAGGAGATCGGCCGTATCCCGGTCGACTCCATCTACTCGCCGGTGCTCAAGGTCACCTACAAGGTCGAGGCGACCCGAGTCGAGCAGCGCACCGACTTCGACAAGCTGATCGTCGACGTCGAGACCAAGCAGGCCATGCGCCCGCGTGACGCCATGGCGTCCGCCGGCAAGACCCTGGTCGAGCTGTTCGGTCTGGCCCGCGAGCTCAACATCGACGCCGAGGGCATCGACATGGGCCCGTCCCCGACGGACGCCGCCCTGGCCGCCGACCTTGCGCTGCCGATCGAGGAGCTGGAGCTCACGGTCCGCTCCTACAACTGCCTCAAGCGCGAGGGCATCCACTCCGTGGGTGAGCTCGTCGCCCGCTCCGAGGCCGACCTGCTCGACATCCGCAACTTCGGTGCGAAGTCGATCGACGAGGTCAAGGCGAAGCTGGCCGGCATGGGCCTGGCCCTCAAGGACAGCCCGCCCGGATTCGACCCGACCGCTGCCGCCGACGCCTTCGGCGCCGACGACGACGCGGACGCGGGCTTCGTCGAGACCGAGCAGTACTGATAGCTGCCCGCAGGCGTCCGCCTGCGGGGTCCTGACACCGGTACCTGATACGGCCGGTGCAGATCACAAGGAGAAACACCATGCCGAAGCCCGCCAAGGGTGCCCGTCTGGGCGGCAGCGCCGCGCACGAGAAGCTGCTTCTCGCGAACCTCGCGAAGTCGCTGTTCGAGCACGGCCGCATCACCACGACCGAGGCCAAGGCCCGCCGCCTGCGTCCGGTCGCCGAGCGCCTGATCACCAAGGCGAAGAAGGGCGACATCCACAACCGTCGCCTGGTGCTGCAGACGATCACGGACAAGGGCATCGTCCACACGCTCTTCACCGAGATCGCTCCGCGCTACGCCGAGCGCCCGGGTGGCTACACCCGCATCACCAAGATCGGCAACCGTCGTGGCGACAACGCCCCGATGGCTGTGATCGAGCTGGTCGAGGGTGAGATCGCGAAGAAGGCGACCGTCGCCGAGGCCGAGGCCGCCGCCAAGCGTGCGGTCAAGGAGGCCGAGGAGGCCAAGGCCGAGGAGACCAAGGCCGAGGACGCCGCCGAGGCTCCGGCCGAGGAGCAGAAGGACGCCTGAACCGCGTTCTGAAGGCTGACGGACGGGCCCGTCCCCCGCACGGGGGGCGGGCCCGTTCGGCTTGAGAGGATGGATCGCGTGAGCGATGAGGTGGAGCCCGGTCACGTCCGGGTGCGGCTGGATCTGTCGTACGACGGCAAGGACTTCTCCGGCTGGGCCAAGCAGGCCCGCGGGCAGCGGACCGTGCAGCAGGAGATCGAGGACGCGCTGCGCACCGTGACGCGGTCGTCCGAGACGTACGAGCTGACGGTCGCCGGACGCACCGACGCCGGTGTGCACGCCCGTGGTCAGGTCGCCCACGTCGACCTGCCGGAGACGGTGTGGGCCGAGCATGCGGAGAAGCTGCTGCGGCGGCTCGCCGGCCGGCTGCCGCACGACGTCCGGGTGTGGAGGGTCGCGGAGGCCCCCGCGGGCTTCAACGCGCGCTTCTCCGCCGTCTGGCGGCGCTACGCCTACCGCGTGACCGACCACCACGGCGGGGTCGATCCGCTGCTGCGCGGCCATGTGCTGTGGCACGACTGGCCACTGGACGTCGACGCGATGAACGAGGCCGCGGAGAAGCTTCTCGGCGAGCACGACTTCGCCGCGTACTGCCGCAAGCGCGAGGGTGCGACGACCATCCGTACGCTCCAGCAGCTCAGCTGGGAGCGGGATGCCTCCGGGATCATCACCGCGACCGTGAAGGCCGACGCCTTCTGCCACAACATGGTGCGCTCACTGGTCGGCGCGCTGCTGTTCGTCGGCGACGGACACCGCCCGGCGGACTGGCCGGCGAAGGTGCTGGCGGCGGGCGTACGGGACTCCGCGGTCCATGTCGTACGCCCGCACGGGCTCACGCTGGAGGAGGTCGGCTACCCGGCCGACGAACTGCTCGCCTGGCGCAGCCGCGAGGCCCGGAACAAGCGGACCCTCCCCGCCGGCGGCTGCTGCTGAGCCGGTTCCCGGGCCGTCGGCGCGGCGGCCCGGACGGTCACTGCTGCTGCTGGGCGGCCGCGGAGGCCTGCTGCTGGCCCCGGGCCCAGATCTGACGGAACGTGAACTCGGCCAGGTCGTTGCCGGTCTGGAAGGCTGCCGTGTCGCCCTGGGTGACGCGCTTTCCGTTGGTGAAGCCGGTGTACGTGAAGTACGCGTAGCGGCCCACGCTGTTGGTGGTGCGGCGGCACACGGTGGAGTGGCAGAACTGCGGCACCCCGTTGCCGGACAGCGGCGCGATCGCGCCGTTGGCCTCGGCCTTGGCCCGGCCCGCCAGGTCGGCCTCCTTGAAGACCGCGACGCCGACGGTGACCGCCATGCCGTCCTTGGTGTAGGTGGCGCGGATGACCTCCTGGCAGCCGTTGCGGGTGAGGACCGTGCCGAGGGAACCCTCGGTGGCCGACGCGCAGTTGGTGGTGCGGCTCACCGGGCCCTTGGCGTAGACACGGTCGCCCATCGTCAGCTTCTTGCCGGGGAAGAGGGTGTCCGGGCCGAGCGGGGCCTTGTCCTTCTCGGCGGAGGAGATGAACTCCTTGGGGTCCGGCGGCGGCGGAGGCGCCACGGACGAGAAGGTCGGCGCCGGCTGGCCGCTCTGGCCGGGCAGTTGTTCCGGCGCCGGCAGGTTGCCGGAGGCCGCGGCCGGACCGGGCTTCCCGCCGCTCGCCGACACGATGGCGGTGGCCACGACCGCCACGACGGCCGCGGTGGCGACGGCGCCGCCCGCCATCCACAGTATCTTTCTGCGCTGGGTGCGCGCCTCGGCCTGATCGGCCAGCGCGGCCCAGTCGGGGGTCCCCCCTTGCCCATAGTTCATGCCGCGCATCCTAAGCGCCCCACCGGAAAACGTGTTGGGGCGGACGGGGCGGCCCTGGAGAATGCGGGGCATGGGACATGTAGAGGCGGCGCATCTCGAGTACTACCTGCCGGACGGGCGGGTGCTGCTCGGAGATGTGTCGTTCCGGGTCGGTGAGGGTGCGGTGGTCGCTCTGGTCGGCGCCAACGGCGCCGGCAAGACGACACTGCTGAGGCTGGTCTCGGGGGAGCTCCAGCCGCACGGGGGCACGGTGACGGTCGGCGGCGGTCTCGGTGTGATGCCGCAGTTCGTGGGTTCGGTGCGGGACGACCGTACGGTCCGTGACCTGCTGGTGTCGGTGGCGCAGCCGCGGATCCGGGAGGCGGCGCGGGCGGTGGACGCGGCCGAGCACGCGATCATGACCGTGGACGACGAGAAGGCGCAGTTGCGGTACGCGCAGGCCCTGAGCGACTGGGCGGAGGTGCGCGGGTACGAGGCCGAGACGCTCTGGGACATCTGCACGACGGCCGCGCTCGGCGTCCCGTACGAGAAGGCGCAGTGGCGCGAGGTGCGCACGCTGAGCGGCGGTGAGCAGAAGCGTCTGGTGCTGGAGGCGCTGCTGCGCGGGCCCGACGAGGTGCTGCTGCTGGACGAGCCGGACAACTATCTGGACGTCCCCGGCAAGCGCTGGCTGGAGGAGCGGTTGAAGGAGACCCGCAAGACGGTCCTCTTCGTCTCCCACGACCGGGAACTGCTGGCGCGCGCGGCGGAGAAGATCGTCAGCGTGGAGCCCGGCCCGGCCGGGTCGGACGTGTGGGTGCACGGCGCCGGCTTCGGCACCTTCCACGAGGCACGGCGGGAGCGGTTCGCGCGGTTCGAGGAGCTGAGGCGCCGCTGGGACGAGGAGCACGCGCGGCTGAAGGCGCTGGTGCACCGGCTGCGGCAGCAGGCGGCGATCAGTCCCGACATGGCCTCGCGCTACCGGGCGATGCAGACCCGGTTCCGGAAGTTCGAGGAGGCGGGGCCCCCGCCGGAGCCGCCGCGCGAGCAGGAGATCACCATGCGGCTGCGCGGCGGACGGACCGGTGTGCGGGCGCTGACCTGCGAGAAGCTGGAGCTGACCGGTCTGATGAAGCCGTTCGACCTGGAGGTCTTCTACGGCGAGCGGGTCGCGGTCCTCGGGTCGAACGGTTCCGGCAAGTCGCATTTCCTGCGGCTCCTGGCGGGCGAGGAGGTGGCCCACACCGGCGCGTGGAAGCTGGGCGCGCGGGTCGTCCCCGGGCACTTCGCGCAGACCCATGCCCATCCGGAGCTGGCCGGTCGCACGCTGGTCGACATCCTGTGGAAGGAGCACGCCAAGGACCGCGGCGGTGCCATGTCGGTGCTGCGCCGCTACGAGCTGGAGCGGCAGGGCGACCAGTCGTTCGACAAGCTGTCCGGCGGGCAGCAGGCGCGTTTCCAGATCCTCCTGCTGGAGCTGGCCGGTACGACGGCCCTCCTGCTGGACGAGCCGACGGACAACCTGGACCTGGAGTCGGCGGAGGCCCTCCAGGAGGGGCTGGAGTCGTACGAGGGCACGGTGCTGGCGGTCACCCACGACCGCTGGTTCGCCCGTGCCTTCGACCGTTGTCTGGTCTTCGGTTCCGACGGAGTGGTGCGGGAGACGGCGGAGCCGGTGTGGGACGAACGGCGGGTGGAACGGGTGCGTTGAGACGGTCCGTGACCGGCGGCGGGTCATACGGGCGTGGCGGTGGGGCACGCCCCTAGCATCTGCGCATGAAAACGGCCAAAGCGAACGAAACGTCACCGGTTGTGGAGTGGTTGCTGCAGCCCGCATCCTGGGTCTGCCGGGCCACGGCCGGTGTGCTGCTGATCGTCGTCCCCCTTGATGCGGTGAGGAAGCCCTGGGCGGGTTTCGACAACGCCTTCGTGGTGCAGGCCGGGCAGGCGCTGCTGGACGGCAGGTCGCCGTACGCCGACGAGCGGTTCCTCTATCTGCCGAGTGCGGCCATCGCCGCCGTGCCGGAGGCGCTGCTGCCGCAGGAGGTGCTGCGCTGGCTGGTGCCGGAGGTGGTGCTGATCCTGCTGCTGGCGGGCTGGTGGTGCTCGCTGCGGATCTTCTCGGTGCCGGTGGGCAGCCGGTTCGCCGCGCTCGGTGCGGGCGGGCTGGCGCTGTGCTTCGCGCCGTTCGCCCATCTGGTGATGCTCGGCAACTGGACGGCCGTGTCGGCGGCGGCGCTGCCGCTCGCGCTGCTGCTCGCGCACCGGTCCCGGTGGGTGGGAGCGGGGGTGGTCATCGGGGCGGCCGTCGCCCTGAAGCCGATGCTCGTGCCGGTGCTGGTGGTGTTCGTGCTGGCCCGGCAGTGGAAGGCGCTCGCGGCGGCGGTGCTGCTTCCGCTGGGGGCCTCGGCCGCAGGGGCGCTGCTGATGCCGGACCCAGGCCTCTTCCTGACCCGTACGCTGCCGTTCCTGCTGCGCGGCCAGGACGAGATGGCGATGCTGTGGGACGCCTCTCCGGTCGCGGTGCTGCCGCGGCTGGGGGTGCCGGAGCCGGTGGCCTTCCTGGTGGCGGTGGGTGCCGCCTGGCTCGGTCTGTGGTGCGCCTGGCGGCGCTGGCGGCAGGACGACCCGGGGCCGCTGCGGCTCGTGGAGACCGCCACGATGCTGATGCTCGCCACGTTCCTGGTGTCGCGGCCGTCCTTCGAGCACTATCTGCTGGTGGTGCTGCCGCTGCTGCTGGCCTCCGCCGCGGTGCCGGGCTCGGCGCCCCGGACGCCGTGGTTCTGGATCGCGCTGGTGCCGCAGGTGGGCGGTTTCCAGTGGCCGTACGTGTCCGAGGTGGACAACCGGCGGGCGTTCAAGGACTCGGCCGCCCTGTGCGGTCTGGCCGCCACGCTGATGTGGTGCTGCCTGCGCCGGCCTGCGCCCGGCACGGCGGAAACGGAACGTGTGGAGGTGCCCGAGCCGGCCGCAGCGCCGGGCGAGGACCTCGTTTTGACCCGTCCGGGGCACGGCGGGTAAGCTGCTGGTTCGTTATGCGTATTGGCTTGCTCAATCTCACGAGAGTGGCTTCTACGCCGGCTCACCGGGCCGATGACCAGCGGTAGGCACTCGGGTTGCGTCCCCGACGTGCGACCAGGGCTGTCGTGATCGTCCGTGGTGGCCTTGTCAGGACCCGTCTCCTGGGCCTCGCGGCCCCAGGAGATACCCACCACTGAAGAAGCGAAGGCTACGACCGTGCGTACGTACAGCCCCAAGCCCGGCGATGTCACCCGCCAGTGGCACGTCATCGACGCCCAGGATGTCGTCCTGGGTCGTCTGGCGACCACTGCCGCCACCCTTCTGCGGGGCAAGCACAAGCCGATCTACGCGCCGCACGTTGACGCTGGTGACTTCGTCATCATCATCAACGCCGACAAGGTGCACCTGTCCGGCAACAAGCGGACCCAGAAGATGGCGTACCGCCACTCCGGCTACCCGGGTGGTCTGCGTTCCGTCCGCTACGACGACCTTCTCGCGAACAACCCCGAGAAGGCCGTGGAGAAGGCCGTCAAGGGCATGCTCCCGAAGAACTCCCTGGGCCGTCAGATGCTCTCGAAGCTGAAGGTCTACTCGGGCGACCAGCACCCGCACGCTGCCCAGCAGCCGGTGCCGTTCGAGATCACCCAGGTCGCGCAGTAAGTCCGGCCACCCCCTAAGACTGAAGAGAATCTGAGGAGAATCGTGGCCGACGAGACCACTTTCGACGTCGCCGAGGGCGAGGAGACCTACGCCGAGGTCACCACCTTCGAGTCCGAGGCCCCCGTCGAGGGCGAGTACACCACCGAGTCGATGGCGTCCCGCTTCGGCGAGCCGCAGCCTGCGGCCGGCCTGGGCCGTCGCAAGAACGCCATTGCCCGTGTCCGGATCGTTCCGGGCTCCGGCAAGTGGAAGATCAACGGTCGCACCCTTGAGGACTACTTCCCCAACAAGGTGCACCAGCAGGAAGTCAACGAGCCGTTCAAGGTCCTGGAGCTGGACGGTCGTTACGACGTCATCGCCCGCATCGCGGGTGGCGGTGTCTCCGGCCAGGCCGGTGCCCTGCGCCTGGGCGTCGCCCGTGCGCTGAACGAGGCGGACGTGGACAACAACCGCGGCCCGCTGAAGAAGGCCGGCTTCCTGAAGCGTGACGACCGTGCGGTCGAGCGCAAGAAGGCCGGTCTGAAGAAGGCGCGCAAGGCGCCGCAGTACAGCAAGCGCTAATCCGCCTGCTTGCCATCACGGCATACGTTCGCCCCGGCGGCACACCACGTGCCGCCGGGGCGCCCGTTTAGGGCCAGTGCCGGGCGTCGCAAGGGGGCGCCCGGTGGATCGCAATGGAGGACAGCAGTGGGACGACTCTTCGGCACGGACGGTGTGCGCGGTGTCGCGAACGCGGATCTCACGGCGGAGCTCGCGCTCGGCCTGTCGGTCGCCGCGGCACATGTGCTCGCCGAGGCGGGCACCTTCGAGGGCCATCGGCCGAAGGCGGTGGTCGGCCGCGACCCCCGTGCGTCCGGGGAGTTCCTGGAGGCCGCCGTCGTGGCGGGCCTCGCCAGTGCGGGTGTCGACGTCCTCCGTGTCGGTGTGCTGCCCACCCCGGCCGTCGCGTACCTGACCGGTGCGCTGGGCGCCGACCTCGGCGTGATGCTCTCCGCGAGCCACAACGCCATGCCGGACAACGGCATCAAGTTCTTCGCGCGCGGCGGCCACAAGCTGGCCGACGAGCTGGAGGACCGCATCGAGACCGTGTACGAGGAGCACCGCACCGGTGCCCCCTGGAACCGCCCGACCGGTGCGGGCGTCGGCCGGGTCACGGACTACGACGAGGGCTTCGACAAATACGTCGCACACCTCATCGGTGTGCTGCCGAACCGGCTCGACGGTCTGAAGATCGTCCTCGACGAGGCGCACGGCGCCGCCGCCCGGGTCTCCCCGGAGGCGTTCGCGCGGGCCGGCGCCGAGGTCGTCACGATCGGCGCCGAGCCGGACGGCCTGAACATCAACGACGGCTGCGGCTCCACCCACCTGGACCTGCTGAAGGCCGCCGTGGTCGAGCACGGCGCGGCCCTGGGCGTCGCGCACGACGGTGACGCCGACCGCTGCCTCGCCGTGGACGCCGAGGGCAACGAGATCGACGGCGACCAGATCCTCGCGGTGCTGGCGCTCGCCCTGCGCGAGGCCGGCCGGCTCCGCAACGACACCGTCGTCGCCACGGTCATGTCCAACCTCGGCTTCAAGATCGCCATGGAGCGCGAAGGGATCGAGCTGGTCCAGACCGCGGTCGGCGACCGGTACGTCCTGGAGTCGATGAAGGAGCACGGTTACGCGCTCGGCGGCGAGCAGTCCGGCCACGTGATCGTCCTCGACCACGCGACGACCGGCGACGGCACCCTCACCGGTCTGATGCTGGCGGCCCGCGTCGCCGCCACCGGACGTTCGCTGGCCGACCTGGTGTCCGTCATGGAGCGTCTGCCGCAAGTCCTGATCAACGTCCCGGACGTCGACAAGTCCCGTGTCTCCACGTCGGCCGAGCTGTCCGCGGCGGTCGCCGACGCCGAGCGCGAGCTCGGCGCCACCGGCCGCGTCCTGCTCCGCCCCTCCGGCACGGAACCGCTGGTCCGCGTCATGGTCGAGGCGGCCGACATCGAGCAGGCCCGCGCGGTCGCTGGCCGGCTCGCGGACGCGGTGAAGTCCGCGCTCGGCTGACCGGGAACCGCGCGGGGAGCCGTTCGGGGGAACGGCGGGTGTCGCGCGGTGGGGCCGGGAGACCCGGCTCGTACGTTCGGACGGTATGACGTACGTATCCGGAGACCGTCCATCCGGCCCCACCAGGCGCGGCGCCCTCGCCGGGCTCGTCGGTGGGGCCGGCGCCGTGATGACCGCGGGATGCACGCTGTCGGGCGCGCCGACCGCGAGCGGCCCCACCGCCAGTCCGACGGCGTCGGCCTCCGCTGCGGCGAACGCCGCCACGCCCGGGGTGATGACGCTCTTCGACGATCCCGCGTTCAACTTCAACGGGCTCCTCGCGCTCGGCGGGTCCGGCTACGGAGCCGCCGAGGTGGGCGAGGTGCTCACCGCCGTGAACGCGATCAACAAGGCCGGCCTCTCCTCGCAGAGCTACGTCGAGACCTTCAGGAAGCTCGGCGACCAGCTGATGGCGGCCCCCCCGGGCAGCAAGCCCGACCGGGAGACCCGGCGCTTCCGTGCGCTGCGGGCCGCCCAGTACTACGGCCAGGCGCTGTTCTTCGTCCTCGGCTCCGACGCCCCCGGCAGCGAGGAGCAGCTCTACAAGGCCGGTCGCGGCGCCTGGGACACCTTCTGCAAGCTGTGCGCGATGCCGCCGGTGACGGCGAACGTCCCCTACGGGAAGTCGCCGCTCCCGGTGTGGTTCTTCCGGCCGGACGACTCCGGCAAGCGGCGGCGCACCGTGATCCTCACCAACGGCAGCGACGGCCAGAACGTCGACATGTGGACGTACGGCGTCCAGGCCGCCCTGTCACGCGGCTGGAACGCACTGGTGTACGACGGGCCGGGCCAGGGCCAACTGCTCTTCGTCGACCAGGTGGTCTTCACATCCCGCTGGGAGAACGTCGTCTCGCCGCTGCTCGACTGGCTGTCCGCCCGCGACGACGTGGACACCGGCAACATCGCGCTGACCGGACTGAGCATGGGCGGTGACCTGGCACCCCGGGCCGCGGCGTTCGAGGAGCGGATCGCCGCTCTGGTGGCGATGCCCGGCTGTCTCTCGCCGTGGCTGGGCTTCCCCCCGGAGATCCGGCAGATCCTCACGCCGAGCAAGGAGGACACCAACGCCATCTGGAACAAGGAGGTCGTCCCCGCACTGACCCCCGCCGAGGCCGCGACGCTGAAGAAGCGCATGGAGCCCTTCTCCGTCCCGGTGATGCTCGCCGCCCGCCAGGGCAGGATGTTCACCGACTTCTACACCCCGGCCACCCGCGTCGAGGCCATGGACATCACCGACGTCGTGGGCCGCATCAAGACGCCCACGCTGGTGCTGGACTACGACTACGAGCAGTTCTATCCCGGCCAGCCGCGCGAGATGTTCGACAAGCTGACGGCACCCAAGGACTACGTGAAGCTCACCACGGCCACCGGTGCACAGCTGCACTGTTCCCCGATGGCCCCGCAGCAGCACTGCGACGTGGTGTTCGACTGGCTCGACGCCACGCTCGGCTAGCCGGACACCCCCAGGCGGTCACAGTTTGCGCAGCGACAGCCGCTGGACCTTGTGGTCGGGCCCCTTGCGGACGACCAGGGTGGCCCGCCCCCGCGTGGGCGCGACGTTCTCCAGCAGGTTCGGCCCGTTGATCGTGCGCCACATGGTGCGTGCGTAGTCGAGCGCCTCGTCCTCGTCGACCTGGGTGTACTTGCGGAAGTAGGAGTCCGGGTCCTGGAAGGCCGTGTCGCGCAGCTTCCGGAAGCGGTTGAGGTACCAGCGTTCGATGTCCTCGGGGCGGGCGTCCACGTACACACTGAAGTCGAAGTAGTCGGCCAGGCCCACCCTGGTGCGGCCGTCCTTGCCGGGCAGGGCCGGCTGCAGCACGTTCAGCCCCTCCACGATGAGGATGTCGGGGCGGCGCACGGTGAGCCGCTCATCGGGCACGATGTCGTACAGCAGGTGCGAGTAGACCGGCGCGGTCACCTCCTCCTTGCCCGCCTTGATGTCGGCGACGAACCGGGTGAGGGCCCGCCGGTCGTACGACTCGGGGAACCCCTTCCGCGACGTCAGACCGCGCGCCCGCAGCTCCGCCATGGGGAGCAGGAACCCGTCGGTGGTCACCAGCTCCACCCGCGGATGCTCCGGCCAGCGGGCCAGCAGCGCCTGCAGCAGCCGTGCGACGGTCGACTTGCCCACCGCGACGCTGCCCGCGACGCCTATCACGAACGGCGTGCCGCGCTGCGCCCCGGTCTCCCCGAGGAAGGTGTTCAGCGCGCCCCGCAGCTCGCCGGTGGCCTGCACGTACAGGTTCAGCAGCCGCGACAGCGGCAGGTAGACGTCCCGCACCTCGTCGAGGTCGATGACATCGCCGAGCCCGCGCAGCCGCTCGACCTCCTCGGCGGTGAGGGGCAGCGGCGTCTTGTCGCGCAGCGCGCTCCACTCGGTCCGGGTCAGATCGACGTATGGCGTCGGCTCCGTCTTGCGGTGGGCGCTTCGTGGCGGCGAAGTGATCACAGGGCCATTGTCGTGTCTCCGGGGCCGCTGTGGGGGGTGGGGTCGGTCACGCGGGGGTGCGCGGGACTCGGAGATTCGGATGATCCCTGGCGCCCGTAGTGAGAGTGCCGTCGTGCCTTTCAGGTGTGGGTCGAACAGGGGGCCGACTGTCAGTGCCCGGTATCGGTGGCAGAGAATCCAGGGATGCACGGTCTACCCGTGGCGCTCGGATTCCGCGACGACAAAGGCACTGCGAATCGAGCGGGAACAAGGGTATTTGCGGCTTCCAGACGTTCCGGGGGTGGCGAATATGAAGAGGAAAAGGGACACCCTGTGAAAAAAGCCGCCACATGTCTGCGTTCGGCCGGCGCTTTCGTGGCTCTGGGCACCGCGCTCACCACCGGCTGCACCGCTGTGGGCAGCAACGGCGGGGGCACAGCCGATGGCGGCCTGCGCGTTCAGATCGAGCCGAGTGCGCAGGCAGGGGCGCTAGCGGGGCTGACCTCGATGGTTCTTGGCCCGAAGGACGTGCCTGGCCATACCGTCGTGGTGCCGGGGGCGAGTGAGCGCATCGCCGCGAAGGACGTGCGCATCGGCGAAGGCTCCTGCGAGGCATTCGCCCATGCCATGTCCGGCATAGCCAACGGCAGTCCGGTGTCGACCGAGATCCGGGAGGCTGCCGGAGCAGCCGGCTCCACACTGGTGGCCCTCGCCTCGTACGGACAGAAAGGCGATGCGGAAGCGGTACTCGCCGCCATCAGCGATGCGTCCACCAAGTGCTCTGGCGGGTTCCCACTCGAGATCAAGGGCGTGACACAGCAGGTCACGAAGATCACCCGGGAGCTGGCGCCCGCCGGTGCCGATCAGGCGATGGCTTTCACCGTGACGGCCGAGAAGGACGGGGCAAGGACACCGGTGAAGGTCGTCGTGCTACGGAAGGACGCCGTCGTCGTCACGTTCAGCACCCGGCGTACGGCGCCGCAGCAGAAGGAAGGGAAGGACGTCCCCTTCCCTGCAGAGGTCGTCGACGCCCAGATGCTGCGGCTTGCCTGAGCCGGCCCATCGGAGGCACGACCGGACACAAAAGCCGTCACCGGCCGGTGGAACCGGCCGGTGACGGCTTTTGTGAAGAGGCCTCCCGGTTTCTGTGCCGCCGGGAGCGCCTTCGGCGAGGTCAGCCGAAGGCTTTCGTGCTTCCCCATCCGCCGCCGGTGACGGTGGCCGCGCTGCCGCCCGACGTGCTGGTGCAGGTGTAGAACCGGATGGTGCCGTCGGCGGCCAGGGCCCAGATGTCGGGAATGCCGTCACCCGTGGCGTCGGGCGTGCCCATCATCAGCGGGATGCCGGTGGCGCTCCATCCGGTGCCGTACTGCGCGTCGGTCCCGTTCAGCGAGGCCGCGGCGCTGCCCAGCGAGCTCAGGAGAGTGCCGCCCCCAGAAGCGGCCTTTCCATGGCGAAGCATCAGACGGCTGTCGGCGAAGTTGCGGTAGACGAGGTCTGCCTCGCCGTCCGCGTTGACGTCCCCGACGTTCACCAGGTCGAGCTGGTCCCATCCCGTCGCCGCGAGCTTGGTGGCGCTCATGAACGTTCCGCCGGTGTACCCGACCAGAGCCCACAACTCGCCGCCCGCGGTCGCGAGCACGTCCGGGCGCCGGTCGTTGGTGATGTCACCGGTCGCGAGGATCTGAGTGAACGCGCTGGGAGAGGGGGCACCGGCCGGAAGGACCAGTTCCAGGCGCTCCTCGATGTCGACGCTGCCGTAGCCGTCGCCGCGGTAGAGGTACAGCTTCCCGTCGGGCATCCGGGCGATCAGGTCCTGGATGCCGTCACCGGGCAGGAAGTCGCCGTTGTGGGTGATGAGCGCCGGGTTGCCGTTGGCATCCTTCCAGTAGCCGGAGTATCCCTCCGTCGACTCCAGGTTGTCCCCGCCCTTGTGGGCGGCGGGCAGCGACGTGTGGATGTCGCCGGTACGCGTGGACGAGAAGAGCCGCAGGTCGCCCGCCGAGTTGGCCATGAACAGGTCGGGCTGGCCGTCTCCGTTCGCGTCACCGGGGGCATCCCCGTTGTCCCGCGGCTTCACGTAGAACGTGTACGCCGTCGGTTCGGACACCTGGCCGGCGGTGTCCACGGAGCGCACGTACAGCACGTTGGCCCCTGCGACCGGAGGTGCCAGCGTGAGGGTGGCACCCGCGGGAGGGGTGACGGTCACGCTCTTGCTGTAGGTCGTGGTGTTGAACGAGTACTCGTACCTGACGATGTCCGTGCTGCTCCGGGGGCCGAAGGTGAACTGCCCGGTTTCGCCGAACCTGACGGTGGACCAGGTGTTGCCGTCCTCGCCCGGGGGCGGGAACACGGCGGACGTGACCTCGGGCGAGTCCGGGCGGGTGGAGTCGTAGACGAAACCGCACACCCCGCTGCTAGGGCTCCACGGTGAGGCGGCACCCGTGGAGTCGATGGACCGTACCCGCCAGCCGTACGTCTTCCCGTTGGCGAACTTGCTGGAAAGGATGGTGACGTCGGCCAGACCCTGGCTGGTGGGCGTCCGGTGGCTGTCGACGATCTGCGTCGACCCGGTCCACACCTCGAAGTGCAGTTCCAGCAGATCACCGTCGTGGTCGCCACCGACGGCGGAGAAGTTCAGATCGCTCTTGCCGACCGAACCGTAGGGCAGGGTCGTGTCGCAGTCCGGGCCCGGCGTCATGGCCAGGCTCGTCGGCGCAAGCGGCTTCCGGTTGTAGACGATAGTGATCTTGGGTGCGGCTTCGCCTTCGGCCTGGAACTTCTTCCACGGCGTGGTGGAGACCTCGTCCCCGGCCTTCAGACCGATGTTGACGCTTGTCGCTCCTGTGTCGGCCGCGACCTGAGCCATGGCCTTGCCCTCGAAGGTGACATAGGAGTCGGGGCACGAGCTGTTGTAGCCGTGGGCGAATGACTTCGCATCGAGCTGCGTGCGCCAGACCGGCTGGTTGTTCCAGGTGTTGGAGGAGGAGATGCCGTCGGTGTGCCACACCTGCATCTCCCGACCGGTGCACGACCACGCGTAGGTCTCCAGCAGCCTGATCTCGGCGGAGATGACCACCGCTCCCTTGAAGCTGGAAGTCCAGCCCAGGCGGAACAGGGACCGGGACAGTCCCCAGGTGTCCGCCTCGTAGCCGACACGGGCCTCGGTGGTGCCGGTGTTGTAGTTGGCGCCGTCGTAGAAGCTGGAGTTGGGGTACTTCTTGTAGACGGTCGTCCAGTTGTGGGTCTTACCCGTGATCGAAGGGTCGACAAAGACCGGCCAGACGGTGTTCTCGCCGGTCAGCAGACCGGTGTCCGGGGTGACGGTCAGTGTGGCAGCCGTGCTTCCCTCGCCGACGAGCCCCGCGTCGCCGATTGCGGTGTGGGTTCCGGGCTGGGGCCCCTTCAGCCCGGTCAGGGCGAAGACCTGCTCGCTACTGGGCGAGTTGCCGGTGGTCGTCACGGAACGGAAGGCGGCGTTGCGGACGCCGCCGCCCCATGTCGTGCCGGTCTTGCCGTACGCGGACTGCTGGGCAGTGCCGTCGGCACTCGGACTGGGCTCGGGATCCGTGGAGGACGGCGTGGGCGAAGCCGACGCCCCGGGGTTGGGTGGGTCGGTCGCCTCCGGCGCCGCCGTGTCCTCGCCATACTCGCCGCTCGGGAAGGTGGGCGGAGGCCCGGGCGGCTCCTCGGAGTACGAGGGCGACGGGTACGTGCTGGGGGTCGGCTCCGACGGCTGGGGGTCGCTTCCCTGCGTCTCGGCCGGGGTGCCCGCCGAGTCCCACATGTACGGGGTGGGAGAGACCGCGACCTCCTTGCCGGACTGGTCCTTCGCCGTGACCACCTTCGTGATCGGGTCAAGGCGGAACGTCAGGTCGGGGGAGGTCAGCCGGTAGGTCAGTTTGCTCAGCTGGGCCTGTGCCGCCGCTTCGGCGCTGTGCACCACGAGGACGTGGTTGAAGCCGCTGTCCTTCGCGGTCAGCAGCAGGTCCACCCCGGCGAACACGTTTTGGTACAGAGCCCTGGAGCCGTTGACGACAGGCTCGGGAAGTGTCCCGGGCCAGCTCACGGTGACCTCGTGCCCGGAGGAGAAGAACGTGACGAGGTCCGTGTACGTCGCGTCGTCATCCGCAGCCGGAACCACTTGGTCGGCGCCGCGGGCAACGGTGAAGACGGCTCGGTGCACGGATCCGGAGGCTGCTGTCTCCTTCCGCGTGCTCGTGCTCTTGCCGCCGCCGGCGGAGAACACCACGGGGTCGGCCGCCGCCTTGGGCGCCCAGCCGTCCTTCGTGCGCTTCAGCCGGGTGTCGATCGGCTTCCAGACCCCGTCCACCTTGGCGCGGACGGGCGCGCCGTGGGCAGTCAGCTCGAACGTGCGGTTGGGCAGGGCGTACGTCGTCGACGTGGCGCTGCGCAGCGCGGTGACCTCGACCCGCTTCCCGGTGCGCACGGCCTCGGCCTGCGCGGCGCTCTCGTCGCGCTGGTCGGCCGGCTTCGCCGCCTTCCGCTCGGGGGCGTCTTCCCCGAGACCCATGTCCGGTCCCAGAAGACCGAAGCCGAGAGCGGCGGCTACGAGAGTCGCCACCGCTGCCGCGGCACGCCGGGGCCGGCCCCGGATGAGACGACGACGTTCCGGACGATCCACGGTTCTGGCTTCCCTCCCTGGACGGCCTCGCACATCGGAGTGGGCGAGCGCCGCGACCTTGCTTGTGGACCTCGCCCCTTCGACGGGAAGGGGGCGCAGCGGTCTGCATGGGGGCATGGACCGGGCCGAGGTGCGGCAGAAGCATGACTGATTGCCCTCTTGCCATCCACATACGTGATCACCACGTGAAGGGAAGGTCACCCGTCCGGGAAAGAGCATTCCGCCGACGCGCCCCTGCATCTGTGGACGGCCGACGGGCACAAAGAGGCAGTGCTCGGGCTACGAAAACATCCTGTTGCAGGCATAACGCCTTTCGCGATCCTCCCATTCGGAATCCAATGTTCGTAGATGTCTGCTTCAAAATGAAATGGTCTTTCTGATGGGTGAGGTGTCAATCCATCCCGCTCTGATGTCAGTCCGTTTGATCTAGGCCTGAATGATCCGTGACGGAAATCACTGATGTTTATGCACATTTGACGGAACGTGAAGCGATGGCTGAGCATCACCCCGTCAAATCGAGCCAGAGCCTGCAGGTGAGAGCCCTACGGCGTCTGAAGTGGAACAACTGTGGGGGGCTTCGGCCGTCGTGTGGGGATCGCTTTCGTGGAGCGGCCGGGGTAGCGTGCCCGGCACGCGGGCCGAACGGCGCAGAAGAGCGCGGGCCCGTGCCGGTGTGATCACATCGGTTGCCGTCGCACTGACAGTGGGACTGCTGCCGGGCGCCTACGCCGCGCCGCCGGACAGCGACCGCGTCGCTCTCGACCTCGTCGACCTCCCCGCCACCACCCCCGCGGTGGGCACGGACGGCGGCGGCCTCGCCGACATGACGACGAGCGAGGTTCCTCCGGCCGACGAGTACGAGCCGACCAAGACGGCTGCCCCCGCAGGCGCATCGGCCACGCAGCCCGTGACGGATCTGACCGCGGGCGAGACGGTCCCGGTCGGCTCCCTGCCCATCGAGGTCGGTGCACCCGAGAACGCAACAGCCACAGAGGCCGACGCGCTCGAGGGCGACTGGCAGGTCGCCCTGGCCGACCAGGCAGACCTGGCCGATCGTGATATCGAAGGCGTGGTCTTCACGGTCACCCCGCCGGACACGGCGACCGGCAACGCCAAGATCGTGCTGGACTACACCCAGTTCGCCGAGCTGTACGGCGCCAACTGGGCCGACCGCCTCCAGTTCGTGAAGTACCCGGCGTGCTTCCTGTCCACCCCGGAAGTCGAGGGCTGCTCCGAGCCGACCGAGGTCGACACCCAGAACGTCGTCACGGCGAAGCCCGGCGACACGCAGGGCGACGGCGTGCTCGACGGTGAACGTCAGGTCGAGGCGACGATTCCCGTCGAGGCCCTCACCGACCCCACCGACCCGCCGGTCACGCCCTCGTCCGCGACGAGCAGCGGCACGGTCACCGATGCGGTGTACCGGCCGTCCTCCTTCCAGACCTCGGCCGTCGCGACCTCCGCGGGTTCGGGCTCTTCGGTGATGGTCGCGACCTCGTCCGGCAGTGGCGCCAAGGGCGACTTCTCGGCCACCCCACTGGTGAGCGCGGGTTCCTGGGCGGCCGGCAACCAGTCCGGCTCCTTCACGTACACCTACAACCTCCAGGTGCCGAGCGTGCCGGGCGGCCCGTCGCCGAACATCGGGTTCGGGTACAACTCGCAGGTCGTCGACGGCCGTACCTCGGCGACGAACAACCAGGCCTCGTGGATCGGTGACGGCTGGGAGTACAACCCGGGCTCCATCACCCGTACGTACCGCGCGTGCCGGGACGACCGCGAGAACTCCGCGAACAATGCCAACCGCAAGACAGGCGACCTGTGCTGGGGTTCGTACAACGCGACCCTCACGCTGGGCGGAACGACCACCGAGCTCGTCCTGGACGACGCGTCCTCGCCCTTCGGTGACGAATGGGTGACCGCCAACGGCGACGGTTCGCGCGTCGAACTCCTTCGGGACACCAATTTCAACAACGGTGACAACGACGGGGAGTACTGGCGCGTCACCACCCGGAACGGCACGCAGTACTACTTCGGCCGACACCGGCTCCCCGGCTGGAGCGACCACGGCGGCGACCCCGACGACCCGGTGACCAACTCGGTCCTCACCGTGCCGGTCTCCGGCAACCAGTCCGGCGAGCCCTGTTACAACGCCGCCTTCACGGACTCCTTCTGCAAGCAGGCCTGGCGTTGGAACCTCGACTACGTCGTGGACCCGCAGGGGAACGCCATGTCCCTGTGGTGGGGCCGCGTCACCAACTACTACGCGCAGAACCTCAAGTTCAAGACGCCGGTCTCGTACCACCGCGACGGCTACCTCAAGCGCATCGACTACGGCCAGCAGCAGAACACGCTGTTCAGCGCCGACCCGATCGCACGGGTCAACTTCAACCTCCAGGAACGCTGCTTCGCCGAGGGGTCCCTCACCTGCGACGACAGCAACTTCACTTCCGGCGACTGGGCGAAGAACCGCATCTGGTACGACACGCCGGCCGACCTCTACTGCTCGGGCGCCTCGGGCAAGGAGTGCTTCGTTGCCGTTCCGACGTTCTGGTCGCGCAAGCGCCTGGCGTCGGTGACCACACAGGTTCAGCGAACCGAGGGCTCCACGGCACTCTCACTGGTGGACGAGTGGGTCCTCGGACAGTCGCTTCCGGCCGAGCGCACTGACGAGGGTACGGCCCTGTGGCTCGACTCCATCACTCGCAAGGGCTACGGCACCGATGGGAAGACCGTCAGTCTTCGCCCGGTGACGTTCATCCCGAACATCACCCCGATGCCCAACCGCGTCAAGGAGGGGGCGAACGACCCCAACCCGACGTTCGACCGGCTGCGCATCGAGCGGATTGTCAACGAGTACGGCGGCGAAACCAAGGTCGACTACAAGGACCGCACCGGCGCCTGCGCCACCGGCACGGGATCCCCGAATCCCCACGAGAACACGGGGCTCTGCTTCCCCGCCTACTGGCATCCCGACCCGGACAAGTCCGACGAGAACATCGACTGGTTCAACAAGTACGTCGTCGAGAACGTCCAGGAGCTGCCCGGCGTCAAGGGAGTGGAGCCCGTCTCCACGTCGTACGAGTACGTCGGCGGCGGCGCCTGGGCACTGAACCAGGCAGAGTTCTCCAAGAAGAAGACACGCACCTACGACCAGTGGCGCGGCTTCGGGCTCGTCCGCACGAAGAAGGGCGCCGACTCCTCGACGGAGTACCGCCAGTCCCAGCGCTCCATGAGCGAGACCCGTTACTTCCGAGGCATGGACGGCGAGCCGCTGCCGGACGGCAGCACCCGCAACGTCACGGTGCTCGACGCTGACAGCCAGGAGATCGCCCGGGACGGCTTCGCCCTCCAGGGCAGGGTGGCGGAAACCCTCACCTACACCAAGGACGGCGGAACCCTCCTCACCCGTGACGTCGACTACCCGACGTACACGGAGCTCGCCTCGCGCACCCGTGACCTCGGAGTTCCCCCGCTGAAGGCGTATCGGGTCCAGGAGGACTACTCCATCTCGGTTGCCCAGTCCTCCGGCACGGGCGACGATTCCCGCAACTCCCGTACGACGAAAACCGACACGACGTACGAGCCGGCATACGGCCTCCCGGTCAAGGTCGAGGACCTGGGGGACACCGGCAAGACGGGCGACGAGTCCTGCTCCGTCATGTCCTACGTCCACAACACAGCCGGCCACCTGATCGGCCTCGCCAAGGAGACCCTGACCACCGCCGGCACATGCGCCGACGCGGCCACGGCTCCCGCATCCGCCTGGATGTCCGGATCGCGCGTCGCCTACGACGGCGGAGCATTCGGCGCGACCCCGACCGTGGGCCTGGCCACGTCCACGTGGGACATCAGCGGCAGCGGCGGCAGCTGGACTCCCGGCGCCACGGTCACCCACGACTCCTACGGCCGGCCCACGTCCACGACCGACGCCGTCGGCAACCGGGACACCACTACCTATACCCCCTCCACAGGCCAGGCGTATGAGGTCACCTCCACGAACGCCCTCGCCCAGTCCTCGACGAAGGACGTCGAGCCGGGCCGTGGTGTCGTGCTCAGGGAAGCCGATGCCAACGGGCGTGCGACCACGGCCGAGTACGACGCGCTGGGCCGGATCACGAAGGGGTGGACAACTTCCCAGCCCACAACTCAGGACCCGTCCGTCAAGTTCACGTACAACGTCGTGCCCAATGAGCCGGTCTCGGTAGTCAGTTCCACTCTCGGTGACGACGGTACCTACAGCGACTCCGTCGTCTTCTACGACGGTCTGGGCCGCGAGCGGCAGAAGCAGACTGGCGCAGTGGGCGAGGGGCGTCTGATTACGGACACTCTCTACAGCGCCAACGGCACAATCGAGCGGACGAACAACGCGTACTACGCCACAGGCGAGCCGCAAAAGGTGATGTTCGAGAAGGACTCGGACTTCAACGTGCCGAACGCGACGTACTACGCGTACGACGGCCTGGGACGGGTGCTGTCGGAGACTCCGATCGAGGACGGCACCGCAAAACCTGACAGATCCACGCGGTACGAGTACGGCTACGACTACTCCACGGTGATCAAGCCGACGGGTGCGGCCTCGCAGCGCAGCTATACGGACGCCCTCGGCCGCGTAGTCCGCCTGGACACATTCACCGACACAGCGCGTGAGGCCTTTCGGTCGACGACGTACGAGTACGACGTCCGCGGCGACAGGGTGAAGGCGAAGGACCCCAACGGCAACGCCTGGTCATGGGCCTACGACGCTCGCGGCCGGCAGGTCTCGGCGATCGACCCGGACACCGGTACCACCACCACGACGTACGACGCGTTGAACCGTCCCGTCACCACCACCGACGCGCGCGGCACGACGGTGTGGACCGGATACGACAAGCTCGACCGGATCACCGAGCAGCGGCTGAACTCCTCGACCGGCACGCTGCTGCAGTCCAACACTTACGACACCGTCCTCGGCGCGGTCGGCCTCCCGGCCACCGCCACCCGCTACACCGACGGGCTCGCGTACACCAGCACCGTTACCGGCTATACCAACGACTACCAGCCCACGGGCAAGAAGGTCACGCTGCCGGCGTCCATCGCCTCCTCCTATGGTCTGGCGGAGACTTACAGCTACTCGTACGAGTACAGCAAGACGGGCCTGCTGAAGTCGGCGACCGTCCCGGCGGCTGGTGCCCTTGGCCAGGAAAAGGTCGTCACCCGGTACAACAAGGACGGCCTTCCGGTCTCGACGTCGGGCCTGGACTGGTACACCGCCGAGACGAGCTACAGCACCCACGGTCAAGTGCTGCGAACCGTCAGCGGTGAGCTGCCCCACCGGGTGTGGACCACCAACCTCTTCGACCAGAAGACCGGCCGGCTGACGCAGAGCCTCGTCGACCGGGAGTCGATCAGCGACACCACGACGGTGCTCGGCCATCGCGTCAACAACCGCACCTACAAGTACGACAACGCGGGCAACGCCACCTCAATCAGGGACACGCACGACTCGGTCACCGACCAGCAGTGCTTCACCTACGACGTGCTCGGCCAGCTGGCGGAAGCGTGGACCGCACCGAGCTCCTGCCAGATGGCCAACAAGTCCACTGCGGAGCCGAAGTACGCAGACGGCACCACAAACGTCACCGCGGCCCACAACGGCTACTGGAAGAAGTACGAGTTCGACAAGCTCGGCAACCGAACCAAGCTCACCGAGTACGACCCCGCTCTGGACTCCAGCAAGCACGCCACCACGACCTACACCTACGGCAAGAAGGAGAACGAAACCGGGCCGATCCTCCAGCCCCACACCCTGACGTCGACGAAGACGACCACGACCGCGGACGGCGCGCCCGCGCCCCAGATCGCCCCGGACACCACTCTCACCTACGACGCGGCCGGTAACACGACCTCCCGTGTGTTCGGCGCCGACGGTCAGACGTTGACGTGGACGTGGGACGGCCAGGTCGAGAAGGTCACCGGTTTCGGTGACAACGGTGCGGGAGCCTGGCTGGGTCTGGCCGGCAAATGCCTCGACCTGTCGTCAGGTTCGACCGCGGCGGGCACTCCGCTCCAGCTGTACTCCTGCAACGGCTCCAAGGCCCAGCAGCTGCGTATCGACCCGGCCTCCAACACGGATGCCTCCAAGGGATCGCTGAAGATCCTGGGCCACTGCGTGATCCCGAAGGACGGCGGCACGGCCGACGGAACTCCTGTCGTCATCGGTACCTGCACGGGTGACGAAGACCAGAAGTGGATGCCGGTCGCCACGGGTCACAAGCTCAAGCACGTCTCCTCCGGCAAGTGCCTGGTGGTCCCCGGCGGCAACTCCACCAACGGTACGGACCTCCAGCTGGGCACTTGCGACACCAGCGGTGCGGCCCAGTCCTGGACCCCGTCGAACGAGACGACCTACATCTACGACGGCGCAGGCCAGCGCCTCATGGCCGTGAGCGCAAGCGAGCACACCCTCTACCTGGGTGACACCACGGTCGCCACCTCGGCGAGCGGAGCACTGTCCTACACAGAGCGCTACTACGCCCAGCCCGGCGCACCCACCGTGATGCGCCACGTCCTCGGCACCGGGACGCCCGAACTGTCGGTCCAGGTCGCCGACCACAACGGCACCGCCTACGCCAACGTGACGCTGACCGCCGGCAACGCCGTGAAGTTCGACACGACCGACCCGTTCGGCGTCAAACGCGGCGAAGCCCCCAGCGCCTGGCGCTCGCATCGCTCCTACATCGGCGGTGACGACGACACCAGCACCGGCCTTGTCCACCTGGGCGCCCGCGAGTACGACCCGACGACCGGCCGGTTCCTGTCGGCCGACCCGATCCTCGACATCGCGGACCCGCTTCAGATGAACGGGTACACCTACGCCTACGGCAACCCGATCTCCTTCAGCGACCCATCGGGCCTTTATGCCGGCCCGTGCACTCCGGACTGCCATGAATACGACGGCGGTAAGGAGACGATCACTTACGACGACGGAAGCCAGAAGATCGAGGATTCCGTCAACCACACGGTGACGATCCGGGAATGGAGCTACGGAAATAGTGGCCTGCAGTCCTGCACAAGGGCGTCCAACGCCATGGGCTGCACCGGGGGCTACTCCAAGGCCGCCAAACAACACGACGGAGGTCTGGCTGCCCAGATAAGTGCGATGGAGGCGCTCCACGGGGTTCTCGATCTCATCGGTGTGATCCCTGGCGCCGGCATGCTCTCCGATATTGGGAACGCGGCAGCCTACGCGTACGAGGGCAACTGGAGTGAGGCCGCCTGGAGTGCCTTCGCCTTCGTGCCGCTGGCGGGCGACGTCGGCCAGGCAATCCGAAAAGGCCCCAAGTGGCTGCGGAAGCTGTTCAAGAACCCTGACCGAAAGGGCTGGCATTCTGTCGCCTCCGAATGTGTCAGGCGTGACAGTTTCGTCGCTGGCACAAAGGTGCTCATGGCCGACGGATCAACCAAGCCGATCGAAGAGCTCGAAGTCGGAGACGAGGTCGTCGCCACCGACCCGGAAACCGGGAAAACCGAGGTCAAGAAGACCACAGCGGTGATCATTACTGAGGACGACAAGGCATACGTCGAACTCACCATCGCCGCCGGAGACCGCTCCCCGACCCTGACTGCCACAGATCACCACCCCTTCTGGTCCGAATCCGAACACCGCTGGATCGAAGCCGGCGACCTGAAGCCGGGCATGAGCCTCCGCACGGACAACGGATCAACCGTGAAGCTCACGGTTACCCGCAGCTACAGCGCCCACCAGGTCACGTACAACCTGACCGTCGCCGACCTGCACACGTACTATGTGCTGGCGGGGGCCACGCCGGTTCTCGTTCACAATTCTGGGGGGTGTGGATGGGCGACACGTCAAGAGACCGCTGGTGATGTCGCTCAGAAATACACCCCGGGCCAGTCAACGCGGGATCCTGCATCGCAGTGGTATCACGAGGAATTGAGTGACCAGGAGCTTCTGGACTCGATCAACAAAGCTGCAGAAGGGGACGGGATAGCCGTCTCGCGCGGAGGAACCATCCTTGGAGGGCATCATCGCTGGGATGAGCTCCAAAGGAGAATTCAGGACGGGCGTATCGACCCAGACACGCCAATCCGTATCGACGTTTTGGGTGAGGACTGATGCTCCGATGTCTGTGATTCGTGCGACTGACTCCGACTTCCGGGTGTGTCAGATCAGTTTCGATACGCTGCTCGAAATCCAACTGGAGGCGGAGGAGCGAGGCTGGGCGACTCGGTGGACCTCCGTGGATGCACTCCGCAGCCAGGTCAAGGAAGGAAGCGTCGTCCTTCAGTCGCTGATGCGTGAAGAGAGGGGGGGAATGGTGCGGGCCTACCGATGCCTTCTCCTGTTCTCGACTGTGGAAGACGGAGATGCTGGGGGAGTTGCCACGATCGATCTCGATCCGGCGAGGTACGAATCGTTGGAGCGGCTTGATCGAGACCCGGATGTACGGAAGGTTCTGGCTCGAATGTTCTCCCTTGCAATGGGCGGGATTTCAATGGTCTCGAAGAAGTAGTGGACTCTCCTGATCTGCGGGCAGAGTTGCGGTAGCGGCGATTGGAACGACGACTTCTTGGTGACTGCTCAGGGGGTTGTCGTTCAGAGAGGGAATTCGCACGCTGCTGGGGTGCGCAGACTCGGGCCAATTCGCGCATCGACGAGATCAGCAATCGAAGAACAATGAACGAAGAAGGGTCTGCCGGAGATACTTCCGGCAGACCCTTCTGGGTTGGTTGACGCTGAGGTTGAAAGGGTGGGGTGACAGGGCTAGGGAGGCTGCACTTCCAGTCCGGTCTCGGCGATGAAGCCGTCGAGGACCTTGGGTCGGCGTTGGATGTCGCGCAGGCGGTTCTTCACGAGTGGGGTGAGGTCGTCGATCGTGCGGGGTGCGAGGTTGGCCAGGGACTTCTTCAGGTGGGCCCAGACGCCTTCGACGGGGTTGAGGTCGGGCGCGTAGGGCGGGAGCTTGACGATGGTCAGCCAGTCGGTGTTGCGTTCGCAGAACTCCCGCAGGGACTTGGCGTGATGGGTGCTGGCGTTGTCCCACACCACGATCAGCGGGGCACCGCCGAGCTGCCGCCGGGCAGAGGTCAGCAGGTCCGCGAACTCGCGGGCCCGGAAGCCCTTCTTCCCGCCGGTACGGCCCCGGTACGTCTGCGTCCGGTAGATCAGCCTGGTCTCGCGGCCCGGTCTGACGCAGACCATCCCGGCCATCAGGACCCGGCCCGAACCCTTGCCCGTCACCCTGACCAGCGGCGTCCTGCCCCGCCGCGACCAGGTCCGGCCCTTGCCGGGCTTCAGGTCCTGTCCGGCCTCGTCCTCGAAGGCTATCCACGCGCCCAGGAGCTGGGCCGTCCTCTTACCCGCGACCACTGCTCCTCCCGCCACCGCTCCACAGCCGCGTCATCGCGCTCGACGGCCCGGTGGACGGGCACCTGCGGTGACCAGCCCAGCCGGTGCAGCAGATACGACACCCCGCGCGGGGTGTACCGGTAGCCGAACAGGCGATGGATCAGCTCCGCCACCCGTGCCAGCGTCCAGCGCTGGTCCTCGCTCCAGCCGTGCACGGCCGGTCCGGCCTCCAATTCGACTTGCAGTTGCTCCGCCTGGTCATCGCTGAGCTGACACGGAAAGCCACCAGGCCCCTTGGACACCAGAGCCGCTCTGCCGCCCTCCCGCCAGGCCGCGTGCCAGGCGTACGCCGACTTCCGCGACACCCGTAACCTGCGGGCCACCTCCGGCGGCCGCACCCCCTGCTCGAACATCTCCGCGGCCTCGAAACGCAGCGCTTCACGCTTCGCCCGCCCCGTAGCGGTCAGACCGCCACCATCCGCATACCTCATGACGATGACGTAGCACCGCCAACCTCCGCTGTCACCCCACCCTTTCAACCTCAGCGGCAACGCTGACGGCAACGTCAGCGGACGACGGCTGCGGCGGGTGGGTCGTTGGGGTCGTCGTCGGTCAGGCCGAGTGCCTCGCCCAGGGTGTCGATGGCTTGGCGTTGCAGGCGGAGTCGGACGTGGGCGTAGACGCCGGCGGTGACGCCGATGTGGGCGTGGCCGAGGAGTTCCTTGATGACGACGAGGTCGACGCCCTGCTCCAGGAGCAGGGTTGCCGTCGAGTGCCTGAGGTCGTGGAAACGGATGGTCCGGAGTCCTGCTCTACGAAGGAGCCGACGGAAGCGGCGCGTGAGGTTGGTCGGGTCGAGGGGGTTGCCCGTGGGGGTGGTGAACACGAGGCCGGTCTCCGCCCACCCCGTTCCGGCGGCCCTTCGCTCTTCCAGCTGCCGTTCCTGATGGATCTTGAGGGAGTTGATGCATTCGGTGGGGAGGGCGATGCGGCGTTCAGAGGCACGGGTCTTGGTGTGCAGGACGGTCAGGCCGCCGGTGCGGGTGCGCTGGAGGGAGCGGTGGACGCTGGCGGTGCCGCCGTCGAGGTCGAGGTCTTCCCAGTGCAGCCCGAGGAGTTCGCCCTTGCGGAGCCCGGTACGCAGGGCGAGTTCGTACAGCGCGTGTAGCCGGTCACCGCTGGCTGCGTGCAGGAACTGCCGGGCCTCGCTCGCGGTGAAGGGCTTGAAGCGCCGAGGGCGAGGTGCGGGGGTCTTGATGTTGCGGGCGACGTTGCGGGGCAGGTCGTCTTCGCGGACGGCATGTTCCAGGGCGGACTTGAGGACCGAGTGGATGTAGGTCACGGTCAGTGGGGAGAGCCGCTTGTCGCAGCACTGGTCGATGGCGCAGCACTGCCGCCGGACCGTGTCCCTTCCCTGGGTGCAGCACTGGCAGGTGGTGCGGAGTCCGTCGAGGAAGGCGCGAACGTCGCGGGCGGTGAGCCGGGCGAGCTTCTTGGCCCCGAGGCCGGGGATGAGGTGGAGGCGGATGCAGGAGGCGTAGCGGGTGTGGGTGTTCTCCCGTACCTGGTGGACGGCGACGCCGTTGAGCCAGTACGTCAGGTACGCGCTGACGGTGCTGTCGGCCGCCGCCACGGGCAGGCCAAGGTTGCTGGCGGCGATCTTCTCGGTCAGCTTGGTCAGCGCTTCCTTGCGGGTGGTGCCGTAGACGCGCACGCGCTTTCGGGTGTTGCCGGGGGCGAGGACGTATCCGGCGGCTTCCCAGCGGCCGTCCTTGCGCTGGTAGACGGTTCCGTCCCCATTGGCGCGGGAGCGGCTGCGGCGAGATGAGATGGGGCGCGGGGTGCTCATCAGACGGCTTCCTGTTCGAGTCGGGTGCGGATGAAGTCGGTGAGGGCGTGGGTGGGGATGCGGCGGGCGCGGCCGAGGGTGATCGAGGTGAGTTGGCCGGAGCGGAGCAGGTCGTAGACGGCGGAGCGGCCGAGTTGGAGGCGGGCCATCACTTGCGGAACCGTCAGCAACTCCAGTTCCGGGCTCGCACCCGAGTGGAGGACGATGGGCGGGGGCGGGGCCATCAGCAGCCCCCTTCGGCGATGAACCGCCGTTCCAGTTCCCGGCGGTGCCAGATGGCGGCGGCGAGGAGTGCGGCGCCGGGGCGGTAGCCGGTGCCGAGGTAGGCCCAGTGGCCGACGACGAGGGTGGTGTCCGGGTCGGGCTCGGGCAGGCCGACGTGGGCGCGGGCCTGTTCGGTGCGCCAGGCGCGGCGGGCGGCGCGCAGCGCGCCGAGGGTGGTGGAGTAGCTGCGGGACTTGGTGGAGAAGTGGCCGCGGAAGCCGAGCATGTGCGCCCACTTCCAGAGCTTCAGATCGGCGAACTCCGGCAGCTTGCCCAGCTCCCAGCAGGTGCGGATCATCTGCCGCACGTGTCGGGCGACCGCGAGGCGCGGCAACGGCCGGGCCTGCCCGGTGCCGTCGCAGGCGGTGCACGGGAGCGGGGTGCCGTGGGGCAGGAGGGTGGCTCCGCGTCCCTGGCAGGGGCGGCAGAACAGGGCGCGGTCGAGGGTGCCGGACGCGTCGGCGGACTTGGTGGCGTACTTCGCCACGTAGGCGGCCACGGCCTGATCACTGAATTCTGTGTCCGCGCCGAAGGCCGTGATCTCGCGTACGTCGAGCTGTTCGCCCCAGCCGAGTTCGCGTTCCCCGACCGCATCTGACTCGACCGTGACGCGGACCCGGGCGGCGGCGGCGCGTACGGCGTCGGTGAGCACGGCGACGTTGGCGTACGGCGGCGGGGGCTGACTGGTGCCGTCGGGGCCGTCGAGTCGGATGACGGCGTGGAAGTGGACCAGGCCGCGCTGCTGGTACTCGGCGACCTTGGCGAAGGAGACCCGCAGGACTGCGTGGGCGGCTTTCTGGGTCATGCCGAGTCGGGCGGCGAGCTCGCGGCGCAGGTAGGTGGTGAAGCGGGCCCACAGGGTGGAGGCGTGGGCGTTGAACAGGACCGCGCCCGCGTAGTCGTACGTCGCCGGATTGAGCGGCGTTCCGAGCAGGGGGTCCGTGGGTTCGTGGAGCTTGCGGCAGCGGCAGGGACGGATGTCGCCGCCGGGGGTGGTGGGGCGGTTGTGGACGGGGCCGAAGGATGGCGGGGTGAGGGTGGCGAAGACGCGGGGGTGGGTGCGGACGGTGTCGGGGACGGTCTTGCCGCCGGAGAGGCCGGCGCGGATGAGGTGGTAGGTGTCGGCGGCGTAGATGCGGGAGCAGGCCGGGCAGCGGGAGGAGCGGCGGTTGCCGCAGGCGGTGAGCAGGCTGCCCGTGGGCTCGGCGGAGGAGGTGTAGGTGCGGAGTACCTCGCCGGTCGTGGTGTCAATGGTGGCGGTGTGGCCGGTCAGGCGGACGGGTTCGGTGCAGCCGCCGAGGCGTTCGATCTGCTGCTGTGCGCGGTCGAAGTCGGGGTGGTTGACGAGGTAGAGCAGGTCCCGTACGGCGGGGCTTGCCACGTGGCGCAGGTCCAGGGTGACCATTCGGGGCGTGTCCCTTCTGTCGGGGTGGGGCCCCGAGCCGCAACCGGCCATGAATGTGGACGTGTTGGTGCTGCTCGGGGCATGACGAACCAGGCCCATCGGGTGGGCGTGGATTCCAGGAGGTGATCCGGCCGGTGGCCGGGGTGGCTCAGAGCTGAGCGAGGGCGGCGGTGGCCACCGGCAGGGCGACGCCCATGCGGGTTGCGAGCTGGGCGGCGGTGACCGGTGTTCCGTGCTCGGCGTGGTGGGTGTCCGCGATGCGCCGGGCCGCATTCAGCAGGGCGGCGGGCAGGGCGGGGCGGGAGCCCGTGGCAGGCGCTTTGGCGACAGCCGGGGCGGGGGCGGAGTCGGGCACCTCGATCACGGGAGGTGCTTCGGCCGGAGGCGGCGCAGGTGTCGCGGCGGGGACCGGCTCAGGGGCCGGGGTTGCGGTCTCGGGAGCGGGCGCCGTGGTGGGCACCGGTTCAGCGAGGGGCGCGGGGGCTGGGGTAGGTGTGTTGGCGTCCTCCGGGTGTGCGGCGGTGTGGAAGTGGGCGAGGAAGGCGGGGCCGACGTGGCCCCAGCCCAGGAGCAGGAGCGGGGCGACGGTATCCAGGCAGGCCCGTCCGTAGCGTCCGGTCAGCAGGGGCTCGGCGGTGTTCAGCGCGAGGGTGAGCAGCCCGCACAGGTGCAGCAGCCGGGTGCCGGCCTTCAGTTCCGCCTTGGGGACGCCGCGCAGGGCCAGGAACCGCAGCGCGACCAGGAGGCCGACGACGGACAGGTCCACCATGGGGGCGATCAGCGGCGCGATCAGGCGGGGCACGCCGAGCCGCAGGGCGAGCGCCCAGACGTTGCCGAAGGAGAAGACGAAGGCCAGGACCGCGATCACGGCCATCACCACGGTCACGGTGCGCCGGGTGAACCGTTCCTCCGCCATGCGCGGGACCTCCTCTCAAAGTGTCGGGATCAGGGCGTTCAGGGCTTGGACAGGGAGACGGCCGGACCGTCCGGCCCGTCGTCGTCGCCGGGGGGCGTGTGGCCGGTGGTGTCGAGGAGGACGTCCAGGCACAGGGCGGGGTCGGCGGTCAGGTGGGAGGTGGCTTCCGCGATGCGGGCGGCGTCGGCGTCGGGGACGTACGGGGTGCGGATGCGGGTGAAGCCGGGGCGGCCCTGCATTGCCATCACCGCGACCCCGACGTATGCGGGGTCCTGCAAGGTGACCGGGCTGGCGTCGGGCCAGTTGCGGATGTCGTCGCCGAGTGCTGCCACCGCGGCTTCCACGGTCTTCTGCGCGAAGGACAGGCCGATGGGGCACACGTCGCGGATGAAGGTCGGGATGGCGTCGCCGGTGGTCTTCTGGCTGATCAGGATGGTCAGGATGCCGACGCTGCGGCCCTTCTTGACCAGGTCCTCCACCAGCCGGGCGTTCTCCGCCGTCAGAGCGCCCAGACGTTTCGTCTCGGCGTCGCTGCCCTTGTACTCGCGGAAGAACGTGTGCGCCTCGTCGATGAGGACCACCGTGAGCGGCCACAGCCGCGAGGGGCCGACGTGCCACATGTTCTTCACGCCAAGCACGTCACGGATCACCGAGGACCGCCGACGGCGCAGCGCCACCAGGCGCTTGAACAGTGCGTTGGCCTCGTCCAGGTCGTCACCGCAGAACGCGAACATCCGCTTGACCAGGTCCGCGTAGTCGCCTTCCTCGGCCCGCGATACCTTCCCGTCGAAGCCCACGATCTGCACGGCCGCCGACGGCGCGAGGTCACAGACGAACTTGTTGAGGGTTGAGGTCTTGCCCGCACCGGGGGTGCCGGCCACGGTCACCCCCGGCACGTTCGCCAAGGACACGCACACCGGTGCGGCGTACTCGTCCACGCCCAGTTCCCAGCGCGCGACGTCCTCCGGCGGGCGGCCGGTGGGCCGGTGCTCGGTCGGCGTGGTCAAAGGGTCGGAGCGCACGCCACGGATCACCACCTTGCCGGGGCCGTCCGGTAGGACGGAGACCCGCGTGCACCGCCAGGCATCCGCCAGGAACCGTGCCGCCTTCTGGTACTCCTCCAGCCCGACCTGCGGCAGGGTCTTGGCCCGTACGATCACGCCGAACCGGTCCGGCTTGACCTTGATCTTCGGAGTCAGCACCCGGGGCGCGGGGGCGGGGCCGTCCTTCTGTGCGGTGATCTGTGCCATCAGGCCCGGGGTCTTGTCGGTGACCGTCAGCCCGGCCATCCGAGCGAGCCGTACCCAGCCCCAGCGGACCCGCACGGCCTGCCGCATGCTGACCCGCGTGCCCCGGTCGGCGCGCACGTAGCGCACGACGCCCCAGCACAGCCAGACGCCCGCCAGCACGGCCACGATCAGCAGCACCTGCGGCGCGCGGTCGGTCAGGTCCTCCACGTCAGTCCCCCTCGGTCTCGGATATCAGGCGGAGCATGTCGGCCAGGTCCAGCCCGGCCGCTTCCGCTGGGGTCAGGCCGAGCCGGGCGAGCACCGCACCGGATGCGGCGAACGTCGCCTTGCCCTCGGTGCCCGGCAAGGGGCGCAGCGCGTGCAGCCTCCGCTGCGGCCCCTGGCTGTCGAAGCCGGTCACTTGGCCGCCTCCGCCGCGACCAGTTCCAGGCGGGCGGCGCGGTAGGCGACGCCGTCGGAGAGCTGCCCGTTGAAGATCCGCGCCCACGGGGTCGCGAACAGCTCCACCGGCCGCACCATCACGCCCGGCTTCAGCCCGGCTGCCAGACCGGACTCCGGGACCGTGATCTTCAGGACCTCGGCTCGGCCGTCCTCCATGAGCATCACGGTCACCGTGTACAGCGACGCGCCGGTCTCCCGGTCGGTGGCGACCTCCCCGGTCTGCTGGTCTTTGATCTTCAGCACCGGCTCGGTGCCCGCGATGCACACCGCCGACGGCAGCAGAGCAACCCGGATTCGAGACATGGCCATGCCATCACATCCCTTGATCGATGGAGCCGCTTGATCGGCCCACCAGGAGCATAAGGAGATAATCGCTTAACTTGTAAGGTCGATTAGATTGTGAAGCCGATCAAGTTGTGAGGCGATCAAGCGGGGAACACGTGGATGTGCCTGTAGCGCTATGGCTGGCTGGCGATACCGTGGTGGCATGACCCTGCCCTTGGACGAGGACTCCCGGCCGCCGTATCTCCAGGCCGCCGAGGCTCTGCGGGACGCGATCCTGAACGGCGAGTTCCGCCCCGGCGAGCGCCTGCCCTCGGCCAACGTGCTGCGGGACCGGTTCGGCGTCTCCAGCTCCACCGTCCAGAACGCCCTGCGCGTGCTCAAGCAGGAAGGGCTCGTCTACTCCCAGCTCGGTCGGGGCAGCTACGTCAGCGCCTCAGCCGACCAGAGCGCTGGCCCAGCCGACGACCACGGCGGCGCCGAGTCCGAAGGCCCGGACTGGCCGGTCGACCTCATCCGCAACGAAGACAGCCGCCCGCCGTACGTTCAGGTGGCCGACATCCTCCGTCGGGAGATCGAGGAAGGCACCTATCCGCCCGGCTCTCAGCTACCTCCCGCCCGTGAGATCCAGGAGCGTTTCCAAGTCGCCAACTCCACCGCGCAGAACGCCTACCGGAGCCTCAAGCAGGCAGGACTCGTGTACGCGGTCAAGGGGCGCGGCGTCTTCGTACGCCCGGCTCCGGAGCCGGGCAAGTATCACGGGCCGATCACCAACTACCTGCTGCGGGAGAAGGTCGACCGCGAGGCCAGCGCAGCCGCAGCCGAGTTCGCCGACCTCAGCGATGACGAGCTGCTAGAACGGGAAGCGGAGCTGGACCGGCGATGGGTCACGATCCGCGAGGAGCACCAGCGAGTCTTCAACGAGCGCCGGAAGATCAAACGCGAGAAGAGCCGACGCGGCCTGTTCCTGCCACACATCCACGACGACGATGCGGACTCGGATATGTCGCCACGCGAGAAGCTGGAGGCCGCACTGGCCGAGTCGAAGAAGCGGCGGCAGTAGGGCCCCTGACGGCCAGGCTGACAGCTCGGCCCGTGGCCCGTGGGTTGTGGCCCGTGGGTTGTCGGATCCCAGCTGATGCCTGACGTTCTGGTCCCAGGTGATGCTTGACGGTGGGCCTAGACAACGTAGGGAGCCCCGTGGGGCTTGTTCGCTTTCACGTTACGGACCGGGACGTCGGTCGTGCGCCGGATCACCCGGACCTGGCCATCCAGATCGACGGTGATCGTGGAGTCTGAGACGTGCAC